>JAGBHX010000064.1 GCA_017935265.1 Clostridia bacterium
CAACAGAGGTTGCAAGCAGATTGTAAAACAAAAATTCCTAATGGTGATGAAATCCCGAAGAATATTTCAAAGTCGCTTAGTGTCGCATTTTAAAAATATATTCAGTAAAAAAGCTCGGAGAAATCCGAGCTTTGTTTTTTAATCTATTCTTATGTAGCTTTGGGCGGGAACGGTTACACCGCTGACGGTGGTTGGGGCGTCATTATAATTGACATAAATCATCGCCGTATCGCCGTAGGTGGTGAGATACACACCCTCTTCAAGCTTTTCGTGGGCGGTGATACGCTCACTTTCAAGGCCGAAAAGCGCATCTGCGGCTACGCTGTAGCAATCAACAAGGCTGTTTAACAAATCATCAAAAACAACGGTATTCTTCTGATTTTTGCGGTCATACACCGTGGTAAACGACGGGCACACACCGTATTCGATGCACTGAAGTGTAGCACTCTTCATATCTTCAACAGTGTTTATCGGTGTGCCTGCAACGGTCACACGGCCGTGAAGCACCGACTGAACAAAGGGAATCGCAACGTAATATTCACACTCATCATAATGGGTTGCCATTGGAATGTTAATAACCGTTGCACTGTTTTTGAGCATATACATATTACCCTTGTCAACCATTACTCCGCCTGCATTGGCAAGAGCCGGAAGCTGAGCGGAAATTTCTTTTTTCATCTGCCCTCTTGCAACGTTATTTGCAGAATAATCAGAAACAAGATATTCGCCGTCGCCGATACAGTAGCCTGCTATGTTACTGTCGGTTTCTTTTTTTATTAAATCGGCCACAAAGGAGCTGATGTCTGCAGAGCGTCTGAAACGAAGCTTGACGCTGTTGTCGGCAACTGTGTCGGGTGAGTTGTCGGCAACGGAAAAGGCGGTGGATTTATCCATAGCCTTGACCGCCGAAAAATCAAATTTGCCGAAAAAGCTTGTGTAAGAGAGAATATCCGCATCCATAAACAATGAGATGTTCTGTGAATACGCAAAGTCGCACAGGTCACGGAAATCCTTTTTACTGCCGAGTGCCGAGGCAAACGAGGGAGAATTATTTTTCATAGCACCGCAATACCTTACGGTGACATTATCAATACCCTTGGATTTAACGCGGGTAAGAATATCGAGAGCCTGGGAATATGTGGTGTATTTCACATTAACAGGCGACCACGCACTTGATTTATAACTGCCTGTGAGAGTGAGAAAAAGCGGTACATTTTCCTGCGCAGTTACATCTGTGGAAGGCAACGAGCCGTTGCGGATAAACTGCTCACGGCAGGAGGAGGCAATTTCGGAATAAGTTGCATTATCCCCCGACAAAAACTTACAGCAAAGGGAGATGCTGTCGCAGTAAGGGTTACTGCTGATGTATATGTTTTTGTTTTGCTTGCAGTCATATATTTCAAAATCAGCGTAAATATTGCTGACAGAATTTCTGTTGCAAAAAGCATTGATTGAGGCAATTTCTTCACCGCTGTCAATAATCACGGCAATAGCACTGTCCCCCGATTTTACACCGAAGGCGCCCATAACCGCATCTGCCGAAGAAGAAGAGCTGACAGAATAATCGTTGCCGTAAACCTTTGCTTCAAAGGCTTTTTCTTCGCTACAAAGTGCGGGATAAATCGCACCGCCGCAACCGTCGGGAATGAGAAGAAAATCATCTTCACCGGGGTTGGTGACACTGCACAGACCGGGAAGAATTGCAAGAGAAGAAAGAGCACACTTGTCATTATCGCAAGCTTTTCTGACAAGACAGTCGGCAAACAGACTGCCATCCTTGAGATTAACGTTAAGTGTCACTTCAAAGGCTATGCCTTCATCGGTCAATTGGGTGTCTTTTTCGGGAGTGAGGAGATATTTAACAGAAACTCCGCTGTCAGAAAGCGAATATTCCCAGGCGCCAAAAGCCACGCTGTTATCCTGCGAATTGAGAAAATAAGCTCCGTTTTCTCCCACAACCGTTGCGGTGAGCATACTCTGTCTGCCGCCCTGAGGCATTGCATACCACCAATAATCCTGCGAAAGCTCTCTGACGGCAATTTCTGAGGTTGTTTTGTTAAAATAAAGCTCAATAAAGCCTGATGACGCAACCTGCTCAAATCCGTCGGGGCTGCTCCGGTGAAGCTGCTGTGAATAAGGCGGCAAAAAAGAATCGCTGCTGAAAGCAAACTTACTCACCGAATTATCGCGAAAAAACACGCCTGTGAGCACAAGACCCACAACCAACGCGAAACACAGTATTCGGATTATTACTTTCAACAGCTTCATAATTGCTCCGTTATTTTGTAAAGTCGATTATATTTTTACTTTCTTTGTAATAAATGATTGCAGAAATAATGCCCATAACGGCAGTAATGCCAAGGAAAATATTTGAGAAAAGAGGAATTGAAAACGGAAGTGTAATCAATTCATTGATTCCGCAGAAAATCATTACCGTAATCAAAGCGGTCATCTGCATAACGGTTTTAATTTTGCCGAAAATATTGGCAGGAATCACAACCCCCTGGGCCGAGGCAATCAGACGAAGAGATGTCATAACAAACTCGCGCACAAGGATTGCCATAACAATCCAGATGTTGCAAAGTCCGTCTTTCATAAAAGCCAGCAGACCTGCGGTCACAAGCATTTTATCTGCAATAGGGTCAAGGAACTGACCGAAAACCGTGATGAGATTATGCTTTCTTGCAAGGTGACCGTCAACGGCATCGGAAATTGCACCAAGGATAAAAATTGCCACTGCAATGAGGTATCTGAAAGGAATATCCATCAGAAAGACCCCGAGAAAAACAGGAACTAAAAAAATTCTGAAAATTGAAATTTTATTCGGTGTATTCATCTTAACCTCTCATTAAATCATTTTTCCGATTAAGTCATAATCGTTTACGCCGAGGACTTCTACCATAACAAATTCACCTTCGTCTATATCTTCGTCGCTTGTGAAATGAATCTGTCCGTCAATTTCGGGGGCATCCATATACGTTCTGCCGTAATAGCTGTCAGTATAAGGGTCATAGCCCTCAACGAGAACCTTGTATTCGTTGCCGATTCTCTCATCGTTCTTTTCCTGCATAATGAGATATTGATCTTCCATAAGAATTTCACCGCGGCGGACTTTGACATCGTCCTCAACCTGATTTTCCATTTCGGCGGCAGGAGTACCCTCCTGAGGCGAAAAGGTGAAGCAGCCCAGACGGTCAAACTCTTTTTCATTTATAAACACATTAAGCTCTTCAAATGCTTCTTCATCTTCACCGGGGAAGCCTGTGATGAAGGTCGTTCTGATTGCGATGTCGGGCATCGCATCACGAAGACGCTGAATAACAGACTCAATCTGAGCCTTGTCGCCCTTTCTGTTCATTGCCTTGAGAATACCGTCATTACAATGCTGCAAAGGAAGGTCGATGTAGTTTACAACCTTTTCCTGACGGGCCATAGTGGCAATGAGCTCATCGGTAACCTTATCGGGGTAGCAATAAAGAAGTCTTACCCACTCAATGCCGTCAATTTCGCAAAGTGCATCAAGAAGTGCAGGCAGTCGGTATTCACCGTAGAGGTCGATACCGTAAGCGGTGGTGTCCTGAGCAATAATTACAAGCTCTTTAACTCCGATTTCGGCAAGCTGCTTTGCCTCTTCCACAATTGATTCAAGCTTGCGGCTTCTCATATTGCCGCGGATTGAAGGAATTGTGCAGTAGGTACAACGGTTTGAACAACCGTCGGCAATTTTGAGGTATGCCCAATAAGACGGAGTTGTGAGAATACGCTGAGCATCAAGAGGAAGCTCGTCCTTGGGCGGGAAGGTGGACATTCCTGCCCCTTTAATAGTTGACTTAACAATATTTACAATATCGCCGTTTGCGCCGATACCGACGATTGTGTCTACCTCAGGGATTTCGGTGAGAATTTCATCCTGATAACGTTCTGCAAGGCAACCCGTGACGATAATTGAATTGATAACACCTTCATTTTTGAGTTCAACCATATCGAGAATATTTTCAATAGCTTCTTTCTTGGCATCATCAATAAAGCCGCAGGTGTTGACAATTACGGCGTCGCAACCGTCAACATAATCTACAATTTCAAAGCCGGCCTCATCAAGGGCGGCGAGCATCTGCTCAGCATCCACCTGATTTTTGGGGCAGCCGAGAGAAATCAGACCAACTGTGTATGACATATTACCATCCTTCCGAGGAATCAAAATCAGATTCACAAAATTCATTGAAGGCGCGCCTTATATCACCGTAGGAATAACCAAGGCGTTGCAGGGCGGCAAATGCCCGACGGCGCACCTTTTCATCATAAGCTACATTATAATATTTTTTTTCAAGAATATCAACTATTCTTTGAACATTATCTTCCTCATCGGAAATTAAATTTTCCACCGCCTGCTCGGCAATATCACGGTCAACGCCCTTTGCCGAAAGCTCAAACAAAATTCTGCGCTTGCCCATACCTTTTTTATTATACAGCTCCTCTGCATACATCCTTGCAAAGCGTTCATCGTCAATCATTCCGATTTCGCAAAGGCGATTTACGGCCTTTGCGGCGGTTTCGGGGTCAAACTTGCGGCAAAGCTTCACGTAAACCTCACGAGCGCTGTGCTCACGGCGGGAAATTATATCTGCCCCTGCGTTGAAAGCACGACGGGAGCCTGCCGCAATTTTAAACGCAGCAAGCTCCTGTTCATCAAGTTCGTCACCGTTGATATAGCCGCAGCTATACCAATAGTCAGCGTCAACGGTGAGAAGGTACTCACCGTCGATGCTTATATGTATTTTGTTGTATCTTCCTTCTTTAGCCTGAATAATCATTCGTCATCAGTCACATCAATGTCAAGCTTAACACCCGACTTTGCAGGTGCGGGAACGGGTGCCGGCGCAGGTACTCCTGCCTTACCCTTTTTGGGGGCTGCCTTGACGATTTTGGAAAGCTTGTCCATATTTTCTCTTACCTTTGCTTCAAGCTCGGCGGCAAGAGCTTCATTTTCTTTAATGAGAGCTTTTACGTTGTCGCGGCCCTGACCCAAACGCTCACCGTTGTAAGAGAACCATGCACCGCTCTTCTGAACGATTTCAAGCAAAACGGCAAGGTCAAGAATTTCACCCTCTTTGGAAATTCCTTTACCGTACATAATATCAAACTCTGCCTCTTTAAAGGGAGGTGCAACCTTGTTTTTAACAATTTTAACCTTTGTTTTGCTTCCGATAAATTCGTTGCCCGGTCCTTTAATCTGCTCAACACGGCGCACGTCGATACGGATTGAAGCGTAGAATTTAAGAGCACGGCCGCCTGTTGTGGTTTCGGGGCTGCCGAACATAACGCCGATTTTTTCGCGGAGCTGATTTATGAAAATGATAATTGTGTTTGATTTTGAGCAAGCACCTGCAAGCTTGCGCAGAGCCTGTGACATAAGTCTTGCGTGAGCGCCCATATGAGAATCGCCCATTTCACCCTCAATTTCTGCTCTGGGAACAAGAGCGGCAACAGAGTCGATAACCATAATGTCAATAGCACCTGAGCGAACAAGAGCCTCTGCAATTTCGAGAGCCTGCTCACCGTTATCAGGCTGGGAAACCAAAAGTGAATCAACATCTACACCGAGATTAGCCGCATAAACGGGGTCAAGCGCGTGCTCAGCGTCAATAAACGCAGCCTCTCCGCCTGCCTTCTGTGCCTCTGCAACGGCGTGCAAAGCAAGTGTGGTTTTACCTGAAGATTCAGGACCGTAGATTTCAATAACTCGGCCCTTGGGAAGTCCGCCGATGCCTGTTGCAACGTCAAGAGAAAGTGAGCCCGTTGAAATAGCCTCAACGTTCATACCCTGCTCTTCGCCAAGGCGCATAACCGTGCCCTTGCCGAACTGCTTTTCAAGCTGTTTGATTGCGGTTTCAAGTGCCTGCTGTTTATCTGCCATAATATATTCCTCCATCGCCGTACATTTGTTCGTTTGTGCTATTATACAATACTGTTTGAGTAAATGCAATAGTTATTTGAAAAAAATTTTTTAAAAAAGGGGAAAAATATTTTCTAAACCTATTGATTTTATTGAAACTTTCTGTTAAAATATCGTCTGTTGTTTAGTATTTGTGAATTTCAAAGGAGGTGCCTCTAATGGCAAAATGCGAATTTTGTGATAAATCCGTAACTTTCGGTATCAAAGTATCACACTCACACAGACGTTCTAACAGAACTTGGAAACCCAACGTTAAGCGTGTAAAGGCAATTGTTGACGGTTCACCCCGCAGAGTTTATGCTTGCACAAGATGCTTACGTTCCGGCAAGGTGACTCGTGCCGTTTGATTTTCAATCAAGATATGTGAGGCTGTCCTTTCGGGCAGTCTCTTTGTCTTTTAAGGAGTAAGTTTTATGAAAAAGAAAATTGGCTTTCTCAGACGTTTGATTGTATTTTATATTGTATGGCCTCTGGTCTACAGATTAGGCTGTCTTCTGCCCGTTAACAAAAAGCAGGCCGTGTTTGCTTACAACAAGCATTATTCAACGCTCCCCGACAATATGGTTGAGCTAAAGAAGATTTATGAGCAGGCAGGCTGGAAATGCATTGAATACGGCAACGAAGAAGGTGCGCTTCAGCGACTCATCGGTGACATCCGCTTTCAGTTTATATATGCAAGAAGTGCAAGAATTTTTATTACCGACAACTTCGACCCCCTTTGGGCAAACAAGCCGAGAAAGGGTACAAGGGTCATTCAGCTCTGGCACGCCTGCGGTGCATTTAAAAAGTGGGGCTATTCCACTCTTGATGCAGATTGGGGCGGCGAGAGAAGAATGTGGGAGATTTTCCCCCGTTACAACACCATGACCGACGTTTTTGTTTCTTCTGAGTACATTACCCCCTGCTATGCCGAGGCATTTAACTGTGAAAAAGAAATCATCAAGCCGTTGGGCGTTCCCAGAACTGACGTTTTCTTTGATGAAGACTTTGTAGCCTCGGGCAGAAAAAAGCTGATTGAGGCAATTCCCGAAATCGGCGAGCGCAAGATTATTCTCTATGCACCCACATTCAGAGGAAACTCCCCTACCGACGCTCATAACGACAACGTTATCGACTTCGGCAAATTCAAAAAGGCTATGGGTGATGAATACGTTCTTGTTTTGAAATACCATCCATTTACGAAGGGTGAAGACACCTTTACCGAGGAATGCAGGTCACTTTACGGCGACAGCGTTTTCCTCTGCCCCAAAGAAATCGGCATTGACACCGCTATGTGTGCGGCAGATATTCTTGTTTCGGATTATTCTTCTCTTGTTTTTGAATATTCACTTCTTCAAAGGCCGATGATATTCTTTGCGTATGACATTGAAGAATACGACACCTCAAGAAGCTATTATTATGATTACAAAACCTTTGTTCCCGGACCTATCGCCTACACCGACGATGAAGTGATTGATTATATTCTCAACGGCACGGATATGAGCAAGGTAGAAGCCTTCAAAGAAAGATTTATGTCTGCCTGCGACGGCAACAGCACACAGCGAATCGCACAATACACAATGCAGAATTAACCGACAGAACAGGATAAATTATACCCTAAGGAGATTTTATGAAAATTAAAACCACCACTACCGATTACAGCAATGTTTTGGCAATGCCGGAGGAAATCCGCCAAAAGCCGAAAAAACCGAGTCTTTTATTGAACTCGGTCATCCGTCTTGCTTCAATTCCCGACCTTGTTGCAACAAAATTCAGATATAAAGAAACAGGTATGGACAAGCTCGGCAAAGACGAGCCGTGCCTTATTCTGATGAATCATTCAAGCTTCATTGATTTGAAGATTGCATCAAAAATCCTGTATCCCAGACGATATAACATAATAAGCACTTCCGACGGTTTTGTTGGCAAAAATTGGCTTATGAGAAGCATAGGCTGTATTCCCACAGCAAAATTTGTAACAGACATCGGTCTTGTGCGCGATATGATTTACTGTGTCAAAAAGCTTAAGTGCTCTATTCTTATGTATCCCGAAGCCAGCTACTCTTTTGACGGCACAGCCACCACCCTGCCCGACTCATTGGGCGAATGTGTCAAGAGCCTTAGAATCCCTCTTGTTATTATCCGCACCTACGGAGCCTTTGCCCGTGACCCTCTTTATAACAACCTTCAGCTTCGCAAGGTTAAGGTCAGCGCAGAGGTTGAATACGTGCTCTCACCCGAGGAAATCAAAGGAATGAGCAGTGACGAAATCAACAGCATCATCAAAGAAAAGTTCACCTTTGATAATTTCCGTTGGCAGCAGGAAAATAAGGTTAAAATCACTGAGTCCTTCAGAGCAGACCATCTTAACCGCGTGCTTTATAAATGCCCCAACTGTAATCAGGAGGGCAAAACCGAGGGCAAGGGCATTCATCTCACCTGCCACGCCTGCGGCAAGAAATGGGAGCTTACAGAACACGGCTATATGAAGGCACTCAGCGGCAAAACGGAATTTGACCATATTCCCGATTGGTACAAATGGGAAAGAGAATGTGTCAGAAACGAAATTTTAAGCGGTGAGTACAAGCTCGACATTCCCGTTGAAATCCGTATGCTTGTCAATTCCAAAAAAATCTACCATGTCGGTGACGGCAGATTGGTGCACACAAACGAGGGCTTTCACCTCACCGGCTGTGACGGAAAGCTTGACTATAAGCAAAAGCCTCTTGCATCTTACAGCCTTTATTCCGACTACTATTGGTATGAGCTGGGTGATATGATTTGTATCGGTAACACAAGCGCTTTGTATTATTGCTTTCCGAAAGTTGAAGGCGATTTTGTTGCCAAAACCCGCCTTGCCGCCGAGGAGCTTTACAAAATCAAAAAATCTCAACAATAATTGTTTTATATTGACAAAACAGCATTCAATGTAGTATCATTCTATTACTTTAACAAAAACAAAGGAGCGTAATATTATGACAATTTTTCCAATTCAGGGCTTATGGTCTTTAATCGGAACAGTGACCTACAAGCTTTTGTGCGCATTGATGTCTCTTTTCTACACATTCAATGCATTTGTTTCTCCGGCAACTACAGATCCCATTAAGGCAATTGACGAAGACAACGTTAAAATGACCTTTGCTGCATGGGGCGACCCCCAGATTTCAAACTATCTCCTCAAGCGTGAGCAGTATGTAAGAGGCGGCGCTGAGGACCTTGCTAACGCAGTTACTCCCATTGATGCACTTGTTCTTGCAGGTGACATCACAGAAAACGGTCTTTATGCCGAATATCAGTTTGTTTATGACAGAATTGCCAACACAGGCGTAAAGAATTTTATCGCCTCATCAGGTAACCACGATATCAGACTTCGTTTTTACAGTGACGCTCTTGAGCATTTCACCACATTCACAAACGCTCTTAACGAAAACGCAGGAAGCGACCTCAGAGTTGACTCAATGCACTACAGATATTCTGTTAACGGCTATGAATTTGTTGTTCTCGGCTCTGACAAAATGGTGTTTGAAGAATCATACTTCAGCGACGAACAGCTTGAATGGTTTGATGCCACTCTTAAAGAAACATCAGCCACAGGCAAACCCACTTTCGTTGTTTTCCATCAGGTTCTCAAGGGAACGAACAATGTTGAAAACGCATGGAACAGCTCAGTTGAAGGCGCAGGCTCAGTCGGCGACCAGTCAGATGCACTTCAGGAGATTATGAACCGTTATGACAACATTATCCTTATCACGGGTCACCTTCATCAGGGCTTCGGCGTTGGTACATATGAATTGGTAGGTAAAATCCATTCAGTTAACCTTCCCTCTGTTACCATTGACAACAAAGACGGTGACGATGCAGGTAACATCCCCGGCATCGGATATATGGTTGAGGTTTATGACGATGAAGTTCTCTTCAGAGCCAGAAACTTTGCAAAGGGCGAATATATGCCTGATTACGACATCAAAATCGACATCGTATAATTTAAATCGCCCTCATCGAGCTTCGGTGAGGGCATTTTTGAAAGGAAATCCCCTATGAAAAAGAAAGGCTTTAAAGCTTATTTAAAAATTGCGGCTTTTATTTTTGCGATATTTTTAGGTATTCATTACTGGCCCGTAATTGCAGGGTTAATCAAGGCTCTGTTTTCAGCGGCAACTCCTCTGATAATCGGCGTTGTGCTGGCATATATGATTAACATTCTTATGAGCTTTTATGAGCGTCATTATTTCCCGAAATCCGTTAAAAAGGTTGTTACCAAAAGCCGCCGACCGATTTGCCTTGCAGGAGCAATTCTCACTCTTCTCGGCATTATCACACTCGTTATGTGGTTGGTTTCAACTCAGCTTGCAGAATGTGTTCAGCTCCTGATTTCCAAAGTTCCGGGTGTAATTGAATTTGTTGTTGAAAAGCTCAATTCCTATGACATCATCCCCGAAAATATTTTTGAAAGCATTATGTCTGTTGATTGGAAGTCAAGGCTTGGCTCTATTGCCGAAACAGTTACCTCAGGGCTCGGCAACGTGATGAACATTGCGGTAACTGCGGTAGCCTCCACGGTATCGGTCATTTCAAGCATTGTTATCGGCATAATCTTTTCCATCTACGTTTTGCTTGAAAAGAACAATCTTTTTGTCCGCTTTAAAAGACTTCTCAAGGCATATATTCCTTCAAAAATATATAAAAAAGCTTCTCATATTGCAAAGGTTACCGACGATTGCTTCCACCGCTTTATTGTTGGTCAGTGCACAGAGGCAGTTATTCTCGGTGTGCTGTGCCTTGTGGGTATGCTGATTTTCCGTATTCCCTACGCAGCAATGATCAGCGCATTGATTGCCTTCACAGCTCTCATTCCCATTGTTGGTGCTTTCATCGGCGCAGGCGTGGGCGCATTCCTCATCCTCACCGAATCACCTGCAAAGGCGTTGATTTTTCTTATTTTCATTGTTGTTCTTCAGCAGATTGAAGGCAACCTCATTTATCCGAAGGTTGTGGGCTCGTCAATGGGTCTGCCCGGCATCTGGGTGCTCGTTGCCGTAACCGTAGGCGGCGGTGTTATGGGCATCGGCGGTATGCTCATCGGTGTACCGTTGACAGCAGTTATATATAAGCTTGTTAAAGAAAACCTTGAGGCAAAGGAAAAGAAGCTTGCCACTCCCCCGCAAACAGAATAAGTTTTAAGGGACTATCGCCGAGATAGTCCCTTAGCTTTTATTTTGAGAAAACAAGAACATCCAATTTATCAACCACAGAAAAAGCAGTTTTTGCTCCTCTGACACGAATATCAAAGGTCTGCTCTCCCAAAGATGTAAAATTCATATTGATGTTCCACACTCTTAAACCGTTAATGTCCTCATACATTGACGGGTCAGAATACGTCCAAGTGTTACCGTTTTTCATAAGCTGAATTTTTGTAACGCCTATACCGGTGGCAAAGGTTAATTTGTTTACACCCTGATAAATCACGCCGTCAACATCATCAACAATGTTAAAACCTTTAAGGCTCATATCAGGGGCAGGAGCGCTTACCTTGACCGTTGCAAAATTTTCATTCCATTGTGAGCCGAACTTGGCAAAAACATAATAAAGCTGTTCATCTGCCTGTACGGGAAGAGTAACGTTCCATACTGTAGCTGTGTCCTTTTTAATCACAGAATTTACATTTGCGCTTTCGGGGGTAAGTGTTATTGTTCCCCCGTTTTCTTTAACAAACCTTATTTTGTCGGGATTGCCGTTAACCGTCACATCAAGTTCCGCCAGCTTTTCATCAACGCTGACAATCTCAGCGGTAATAACGGCTTCGTCCACAATCTCTTCAACCTCAACGTCAAATGTTCCTATTTCGTCAAAGGTTTCATCATCAATTGAATTATTGCCGCACTCCACAATATAAGTTTCATTTGCATCAAGTGTAACAGTCATATCAAAATCCAGATTTTCCAAGTCCGTATTATCTGCTCCGTCCACATAGCCGTCGCAGTTAAATATCTTGATTTCGGGGTCAGCTCCGTCTGCAAGAATTGATTTGAAACGGTATTTTCCGTGACGGTCAGGTGTAAATTCAAAGGCATCCTTATGGTGGAAGTGATGTTTATCACCCGGCTTTACATTTTCAAGCTCAGCCTTTTCAACAGTAACCGTTACCTCAGAGGGAGTAAACAAATCAATCAAGCCGTTAAGCCCATACTGCTCAAAATATTCTTTGCCGAACGTGGTCTTATCCTTAATGCTGATACTGATTTGGCGACCCTTTTTAGCGTTGAGATATGTAATTTCCGTTTCTTGCGCGCAAACACTTTTAATAAGAGGCTTAAGGCTGATTCCCTTATAAGTCGGTTTGTCGGTTGTAATAACTGCTCCCTCACCCAAACTGCTGTCGTCAGGATTTCCGCAATACACAAGCACCTCGATGCAAGCTCTTTCAACAGCGGCAACCGTAACCTTATAGTTACCCTTTTCGGGAGGGGTAAATTTTAGTATTACCTCTTCATCACTTGCAAGTGCAATTGTCTTGGCTTCATTGAGTGAAATGGAAGCCTCGGTCTGAGCAAAGGCAACACTTCCCACACTGAAAACGAGCAAAACAGACAATAATAATGATATAAGCTTTTTCATAAACATCCTCCTTTTTAATTTTCAGTTTTGTCTGCGCTTTCATTTTAACCTATTTCAGGTTAAAAGTCAATAACCTGATTTAGGTTATTGTATGATTTCACCGAGGTGATTTCTATGTATAACCGTGTACGTGATTTGAGAGAAGACCACGATATGAATCAGACCCAGGTTGCGAAAATTCTCGGTATGTCGCAAACAGGATATTCAAAATATGAAACGGGAGAAAATGACCTCCCCACAGCCGTCCTCATAAAGCTGGCAAGGATGTATGACACAAGCATTGATTATATTCTCGGAGAAACAGACAATCCTAAACGCTATTGACCGTAATCAACCGATTACGGTCTTTTTAGTTATAATCTCACTTTTCAGTTCATATAATGTGATGAAAATAAATTATAAAGGTGAGGTTTATGGCTTTAGATTATTCAACCGAAAATATTGGGATGTTAAAAACCTTGTTTGAAGGCTCCTGCGAGCAGGCTGTTGACTGTGATATTTCTCTGCCTGACTACTGCCCTGATATTTCCCGTGTGCTCAGGTGCTGTGTTGCACCGTCAATTATTTCATCCAAAATTTCAGGCGACCGTGCCTGTGCCGACGGCAATGCACTTGTGCGCATTATTTATGCCGATGAAAATAACAACATCTGCACCTGTGAGCAGAACTTTCCTTTTTCAAAGTTTATTCAGCTCGGCAGCGATACATCGGGAGCGCTGAGCACAGACATCTCGGTGCAATACACAAACTGCCGCGCCGTGAACAAAAAGCGTATTGAGGTTCACGCTCTGCTTCATATCAGCTTCAGAATAAGCGGTGTTTCCCGATGCCCTGCAATAACTTCCGTTGGCAGACAAACAGTGCAGACAAAAACGAGGGAGGTAAATTTTTCTGACCTTCTGAGCACAGAATGCAAGATTATTCCCCTGAGTGAAACGGTGGAGCTTCCTGCAGATTATCTTCCTGCAGAGAGAGTTGTTGCCTGCTGCGGTGCACCTGTTTTAAACGACGTGAGAGTTGTTCAGGATAAAATTCTCATCAAGGGTGAGGCTGACATCACACTTATTTATTGCTCAGACGAAAACCACGGTGAGAGCGTAAAATTTAACCACTCAATCCCGATAAATCAAGTGCTTGAGGTGCCGGGCATAACCGAAAACTCAACACCCGCGGTGCGGCTGAGAACATTGGGCTGTGAATGTAATGTGAGAAACGGTGCAAACTCTGACCCCAGACTTATTGAAATCAACTGCAATATTCTTGCCACGGTAAAGGCCTATTCAAAAGCTCAGCTTAACTGCATCACAGACGCTTACTGCATTGACGGAAATCTTCAGTCTGACTATGAAAAGCGGGAATTTATGAGCCTTTGTGACAAGGTGCACGAAACCCATATACAAAAATTCGCCGTTGACCTTTCTTCCCTCGATGCCAAAAAAATCTGCTGTCTTTGGTGGGATATGCCTAAGGTAAACAAGACTTTACACGACGGAAATCTCGGTTTACATTGCATTATTCCCCTCAATATTGTGGCTGTTGATTCAGACGAAAGACCCGTTTTTTGCGAAAGAGAGATTGATTTTGAATTCAGTAGGTCAGTTGACGTCAACGGCAGTGTGGTTGAAGATGAATGTGTTGTTCCCCTCGGCTTTTCATGGGGCAGCATATCAGACGGCAAAACAGAAATCAAGGGCGAATTTCTCATTGATGCCGATGTGTTTTCGTTAGACACCGTGAACACACTTGTGGGGGCCGACATTCTTTCAACCGACTCAAAAACCACGACCTGTGTTATCGTTTATTTTCCCGACAAGGAAGAAAGCCTTTGGAACATAGCCAGAAAATTCAACACCACCGTGGATATGATTAAATCGGAAAACACCATTCAGGGCGAATGTGCACCCGACGGCGTGCCGCTTCTTATCCCCGTGATATAAACTTAACATTTTCTTCACAAAAGACACAATTTGTTAACCTTAATTACTAAATTTAGTAATAAACAGATGTTATTATAAAAGCACATTAAGGAATAGAAAAATCATAGTCTTTCAACATTCCTCCAAAAGCGGTGGCAAACAACAGCTTGCCACCGTGTTTCTATTTGTAAAGGCAGGTATACATATTTTTTTTATTTTGTAAAGCCGGATTGATTGAAAAAACAGTTTTTGTGATGTATAATTAAGTCATAAGGAGTGGTAATTATGACAACAGGCGAGAAAATTTTAAAGCTGAGAAAAGAATCAGGCTTGTCACAAGAGGCTTTTGCAGAAAAGCTCGGTGTATCACGACAGTCTGTTTCAAAATGGGAATCAGGTGTTTCCATTCCCGAAACGGATAAAATTCTGGCAATGAGTGAGATGTTCCGTGTGTCAACCGACTACCTTTTAAAAGATGATGAAGTAAAAGCCGAGGAAGAAATTGAACCCGAAGAAGAGGCAAACCAAGCTCACGGCGGTAATGAAGAAACAGAAAATAAAAAGACCTTTTCAGGAAAAAAATTAACAGCTGTCCTTGCCACTGCTCTGGCGGCTGGCGGCATTGTGTTCACCGCAAAGAAACTGACCTCGGGAATCAAGAAAGCCATTGCAATTGTTGCAATAATATGCATTATTATCACTGCAATCTGTGTGCCCGTCCATTTCGGCGGAATTAAAGAAACCTGGTGGGCTCTTTGCGGCGGCAAGGTGGAATATCCTTATGTGCTTGTCCACGGTCTCGGCGGCTGGGGCGAAACCACAGGTGTTAATAACGCCGTAACCTACTGGGGCTCCACCACGGGCGACCTCACCGTTTATCTTGAAGAGCAGGGCTACACCGTTCACGCACCAAGCGTCGGTCCCCTTTCAAGCACCTGGGACAGAGTGTGCGAGCTTTACGCTCAGCTTACGGGAACAACCGTTGACTACGGCGAGGCTCATTCAAAAGAGCATAACCACGCACGCTACGGCAGAGAATACACAACTCCCCTTGTAGAAAACTGGGGCGAAAAAATCAACGGCGGTCAACGCGTTAAGATTAACCTTGTGGGTCACAGCTTCGGCGGTGCAACGGTACGACTTCTCACCTCTCTTCTTGAATACGGCAATGAAGCCGAAATGAACGCCACGGGAGACGAGACCTCTCCCCTTTTCACCGGCAAAAAGGGTGATTGGGTTCACAGTGTAACATCCCTTTGCGCTCCCCATAACGGCTCCAGCCTCACCTGCATAATTGATTCTATCGGCTCGGTTGCAGGCTTCACCGATTCAACTCAGCTTCTTGTTTCTCTCTGCTTCGGTGTTGCAGGCATCGCAAAGCCCGCAAGCGGAGTGTATGACTTTATGCTTGACCAGTTCGGTGTAGGCGAAATCAGCGGCAGCTCCGATGACGTTGCAGACGCTTTTGCCCGCGTAGCTGATGTGGGCAACGACCACGCAGGATATGACCTTTCTCCCGACTGTGCGGCGGCACTTAACAAAACCATCAAAACGGTTGAGGGCGTTTACTATTTTTCATATTCATATCTTACCACCAAAGACGGCTCACTGCTCAGCGGACAGGTTCCCGACAGCGGCACCTTTGCCGTGCTTTATCCCACAGCACTTGCAATGGGCTCATACAAGGGCACTACCAATGGCGGAATTGTGATTGACGAAGCATGGCAGCCCAATGACGGACTTGTCAGCGTTGTGTCTGCTCAATATCCCACGGGTGAAGAATGGACTGAATATAACGATAAAAAGGTGCAAAGAGGTATATGGAACGTTATGCCCACAAGAAAGGGCGACCACGGAAAGGTTATCGGCCTTAACGCTGACACCGAAGAAACTCATAAATTTTACATCGACCATTTCAATATGGTTGACGAGCTTAAAAGATAAAAACATAACATACCGTTCGGAGCTGTTTTCTCAGCTCCGATTTTTTTCGTTTTCCTATTGATAAATCGGGATTAAATGGTATAATATATTGGTATAAATTTGTTCTCGGAGGGTTATTTATGAACAAGGGTAAGTATTATATTACCACCGCCATCGCTTACACTTCACGCAAGCCCCATATCGGCAACAGCTATGAAATCGTTCTTGCCGACGCTCTTGCAAGATTCAAGAGAATGCAGGGCTACGATGTATTTTTCCAGACAGGCACTGACGAGCACGGTCAGAAAATTGAAGAATATGCCGCCGCTGCAGGTATTTCTCCCAAGGAATACGTTGACGGCGTTGCAGGTGAAATCAAAGCTATCTGCGACTGCCTTAACACCACTTATGATAAATTCATCCGCACCACCGACAAGGAGCACGAAGAAGCTGTTCAGAAGCTTTTCAAGAAGCTTATGGACAAGGGTGACGTTTACAAAAGTGAATACGAAGGTCTTTACTGCACTCCCTGTGAGTCCTTCTGGACCGAGTCACAGCTTGTTGACGGCAAATGCCCCGACTGCGGCCGTGAGGTTAAGCCTGCCAAGGAAGAGGCTTATTTCTTCAGAATGAGCAAATATCAGAAGCAGCTTGAAGAATACATTGAGTCAAACCCCAACTTTATTTACCCCGAAAGCCGCAAGAAGGAAATGATCAACAACTTCATCAAGCCCGGCCTTCAGGACCTTTGCATTTCACGCTCAACCTTCAAGTGGGGTATCCCATTCCCCGGTGATGAAAAGCACGTTATTTATGTTTGGGTTGATGCACTTCTCAACTACATCACAGGCCTCGGCTTCAACGGTGAAGAAAACTCAGAGATGTATAACAAATACTGGCCTGCAGACGTTCACGTTATCGGTAAGGACATTCTCCGTTTCCACACAATTTACTGGCCCATTATGCTTATGGCTCTGGGCGAGCCCTTGCCCACGCAGGTTTTCGGTCATCCCTGGCTTCTTTCAGGCAATGACAAAATGAGCAAATCACGCGGCAACGTTATTTATGCCGATGACCTTTGTGAGCGCTTCGGTGTTGACGCTGTGAGATATTATCTTCTTTCAGAAATGCCCCACGCTCAGGACGGCACAATCACTTATGAAACAATCATTGAGCGCTTTAACTCCGACCTTGCCAACACATTGGGCAACCTTGTTAACCGTACGGTTGCAATGAGCAACAAATATTTCGGCGGTGTTATTCAGGCCCCCACAGCAGGTGAAGACATTGACGCCGAGCTTAAAGAAACGGCTCTCGGCACTCTCGCAAAGGTTACAAACCTTCTTGACACATACAAGGTTTCAGATGCACTTTCTGAAATTTTTGACCTTGCAAAGCGTTGCAACAAATACATTGACGAAACAATGCCCTGGGCACTTGCTAAAGATGAAGATAAGAAAGAAAGACTTGGCACAGTGCTTTACAATCTTCTTGAAAGCATCCGCTTTGTTGCAGTTCTTCTCAAATCATTTATGCCCGACACAAGCGACAAAATTCTTGAGCAGATCGGTGCAGATGCTAACACACTTGATTCTCTTGCTGAATTCGGTGCAATGAAGGCAGGCGCAAGCGTTGGTGTTGCAACTCCCCTTTTCTCACGCCTTGACGTTGAAAAGACACTTGCAGAAATTGAAGCTTCACTTCCTGCTGTTGAAGAAGAAAAGGAAGAAGAAGCAAAAGAAATCGTCGGTCTTGCTGAAATTCAGTATGACGACTTTGCAAAGGTTGAGCTCAGAGTCTGCAAGGTTGTGGACTGCAAGCCCATCAAAAAGGCAAAAAAGCTCCTTGAACTCACCCTTGACGACGGCACAAAAGAGCCCAGAACAGTTGCTTCAGGCATTGCAAAATGGTACAAACCCGAAGACCTTATCGGCAAGCACGTCATCGTTGTTGCAAACCTTGCTCCCAGAACTCTTTGCGGTGTTGAAAGCCACGGTATGATTCTTGCAGGTGACGTTTCAGAAGACGACGTTAAGGTTGCATTTGTTGAAGGCCTCCCCGCAGGCACACAGTTAAGTTGATGGTACAGTTAAGCTAATGAATAATATATTTGACTCCCACGCCCATTATGACGATGATAGGTTTGCAGAAGACCGCGACGAGCTTTTAAAAAGAGTTTTTGAAAGCGGTGTTGTGGGCATCGTCAACTGCGGCAGTGATTTGAAATCAAGCATCACGTCATTGAATCTTGCGGCGAAATATGAAAACATCTATGCCGCCGCAGGCATTCACCCTCACGAGGCGGAGGATGCAGGCAAAAACGACCTTTTGCTCATTGCTGATTTGCTGAATGACGAAAAATGTGTTGCCGTCGGTGAAATCGGACTTGATTATCACTACGACTTTTCACCGAGAAATATACAAAAGCAGATTTTCGAGGAGCAGCTGAAGCTTGCCAAGGAAAAGGATATGCCCGTGATTATTCACGACAGAGAGGCTCACGAGGACACCATGGAGCTTTTGAAAAAGTACCGCCCCAAGGGGGTCGTCCATTGCTTTTCGGGCAGTGCCGAAATGGCAAAGGAAGTTGTGAAGCTGGGTATGTATATCGGCCTCGGCGGTGCGGTTACGTTTAAAAACGCAAAGAAGCCCGTCAGCGTTGCGGCAGTTGTGCCCGAAGACAAGCTTCTTATTGAAACAGACTGTCCGTATATGACCCCGGTGCCCCACAGAGGTGAAAGAAATGACTCTTCCCTTATTCCCTTCACGGCAGAGGTTATTGCATCTGTGAGAGGAATAACAGCTCAAGAGGTGCTTGATATCACCGCAAAAAATGCACGAGAATTGTTTAATATTTGACTTTCACGGGTCAGCATGCTGACCCGTGAAAAATTTTGAAGATTTTTGAAAAAAATTCAAAAAAGCTATTGACAAAAGCATATTCTTGTATTATAATGAACAAGCTTTGTTGAGAGCACATAAATGCGGCGGCATAGCTCAGTTGGCTAGAGCATTCGGTTCATACCCGGAGTGTCGTAGGTTCGAGTCCCACTGCCGCTACCAACAAGGCCCGGTGGTCAAGCGGTCAAGACACCGCCCTTTCACGGCGGTAACACGGGTTCGATTCCCGTCCGGGTCACCAAGTAAAAAAACCTCTTTTGTTTTAGAACAAAAGAGGTTTTTTCAATGATATCCGTTTCTCACGCTACGGGTGATATATCTCCGATATGATTTCGCTCTTCGAGCGATGATATATGCCTTGGCATATGAATGAACGGATATTATATCATACTTGTGAAGCAAGTATATCATACGGCAAAAGCCGTATATCATATCGCGCAAGCGATATATCATTGATAAGCAGTATAATTTATGGTATAATTCTTAAAAAAGGGAGGCTTGAAATGATTATTCAAAAGAATAATTACATTTTTGATGTAGATATTGAAGCTACAAAAATATACTCCCTCAACCATTCCCTGTGCGAATGTAGCGAAGACAGGAACTTCTACATTCAGGCAAAAGATAAATTTCCGAAGCTTACAGAGTTTTTGTCAGATTTTGGTATTCTGATTGAACGGCCTGACGAAACTGCTTCTGTTCCATTAAACAACGAAATTCAATATCTTTTCACAGCATATACTGTTATTGGAAAAATCGTAAACAGTCCAAAGTGCGAATTTGATTTGTTCGACGGGGAGCTTTCTTTACACATTGTTATTGATAATGAATATATCCCCAACGAGCAGACAACCGATGAATACTTTACAATCAACATTTATAACATTTGTCTCCCTTGGGTTTTGGATGAACCTTTTCCCTTCGATAACCCCATATCTTTGTCATCAAAAATCAAGAAGCTATTAAAACGGAAATGAGGTAAACTATGGCATATCAAAAAAGATTACCGCTTAAAAATATAATAAACTGCCGTGACCTGGGCGGTTACCCCTGCCCCGACGGCGTTACCCAATTCGGCAGATTTCTTCGTTGCGCCATTCCCGAGGCTCCCGATGAAAACGACATTGTGGAGCTTTTAAAATACGGTGTTAACACTGTTATTGATTTGCGTGATGAGGCTGAGGCTCAGCGCAATCCCTCGGTTTTCAAATTCCTTGACGGGGTAGATTATCACCACATCTGCCTGCTTGAATTCAACCCTGCGGCGGTGGAGTCTTTCGGCACCGACCTTGAAAAATCTTATGAATACTCCGTTGAGCACCACAAGGCGGACTACAAAAAAGCACTTGAAGCAATTGCCGAGGCAAATGACGGCTGCGTGATGTATCACTGCTATTTCGGCAAGGACAGAACAGGTCTTCTCTCTGTTATTCTCCTTTACATTGCAGGGGCTTGCGTGGAAGACATTATTGCCGACTATCAGGTGTCATACACATATCTCCTCCCCTTTATCCAAAAGACATTTGCTGACGGCTCACCTTGGAGCTCAGGAGAAGACTTTTTCAAAAGTGAGGCTGATGTTATCGCCGAGCTCATCTCCTTTATAAACAGCAAATACAGCGACATTAACGGCTACCTCAAAGACATCGGTATCAGCGACGAAACAAAAGCTAAAATCAAAAAGAAATTTTTCTGATAAAACAGCATACGGCTTGTGCTTTTTGTTTGCACAAGCCGTATTTTTTACGGTTCAACACCGAGATATTTTCTTATGGAATATTCAATATTGTAGCCCCAGTTATCAAGCATCTGAATAAAGGTTGCAAAAATTTCAGCCAGGCGGCGCTCAGGTGAAATTCCCTTAACTCTGATTGTTGAGCCTGTGTCTTCAAGCTCAACAAAAACTGCTGTTTCGTGTATCCCCTTATCCCAATCAGAAAAGTTGGGGCTGTGAAGGCTCATCATAAGCCTACCGTCAAAGGTTTTAAAAATCGTGCCGTGGCCGCCCTCGGTAAGAGTATGGTCCTTGCTGAAAAGAACACCTGAATAAAGTCGGCTGAAGTGCTGTTTCCACTCGCCGTTCACCTTGCCGTTTTTGCTCTCGGCAATACCGATGGAATAGCCTTGGTCGGTTACGCTTGACCAAATCATAAGAAGCTTACCCTCTGAGGTTTTGTAAAGCCACGGGCCGTCGGTAACTCCGCCTGAAGACCATGCTGAATTTCTTGCGTGGAAAAGCACCTTGGGAGTGCTGATGAAATGGCTTAAATCACTGCTCATTTTGGCAACCGCCATTTCACCCTCTCCCATAAAGCGGGTTGTCCACTCGCACACATAAACCATCCACGGCTGACCGTTTTCGTCAATGTAAAGCGTGCCGTCAATGTTATCGGTGTCGTGCGGGGTAATATGACCGTCGCTGATTTCAACAAAGGGTCCGAGCGGACTTTCTGATTTAAACACAGATGTTCCTCTGAAGCCGGTTGTACCTGATTTGTAGGTTGCAAAAAGATAGAAGCTACCCTGATAATAGTGACATTCAGGCGCCCAATAATCGCCCACTCCGTCAAAGTCTTGCGCTTTACTTGCTTCAAACACATTAAACGGACCTGCCCAGTTTTCCAAGTCCGGGCTCACGTAGCAGCCATAGCCTGCGGTGGTTGCCGCACCTGTGCCATACATATAATAAAGGCCGTCAAAAGCCAGCACAGACGGGTCACGGATAGTAATATCACCGGTTTTAAGATTAAAATCAAACTGCTGTTCCCCCTCCTGCCCGTAAGCAAAGCAGGTTAAGCAGGAAAGCGCAAAAATCAAACAGAGAAATACACATAAAAGCTTTTTCATAAGCAAGCCTCCCTTTCTCTTTAAAAATAACACAAAAACGCCCTGCGGTCAAGAAAAAAGCAAGCCTGATTTATTTTTCAGACTTGCTTTGTTTTATTTTTTGCTTTTTTGCTTTTTGATTATCAGCTTATCCAACGCGGCAATAATACCGGGAAGGATAAAAAGGATCAGCACGGTTGCACTCAGGCATCCGATTGAAACTGTTGTGCAAATCTGACCGATTGTAGGATTACCGAAGAAATTACCCACAATTGCGGTAATGATAATCATAATAAGCCCCGAGGTCAGAATAGTGTGTGACGAGCCGTTATACGCCTGCGCAAGTGCTTCCTTAACACCCATTTTCTTGCGGTTTTCAACATAATAGTTCACAAACAGAATACCGTAGTCTATGGTTGCACCCATAAGAATACATTCCACAATCAACAGAGCAAGGAAATAAATACTGATTCCCCTCAAGCCGATAACCGAAACGGTAACGTATACACCGCACTGCACCAAAAGCACAAGAATGGCAGGAATGGTCAGTGAACGGAAAGTGATTGCAACAACCACAAAAATCGCAAGCGCTGTCAACAAGGTGATAAACAACAGCTCCTTATCAAAGGTCTGTTGCATTTCATAGCTCATTGCCGAATTGCCGATTAAATAAAACTCTCCGTCAAGCTCGTTTTCACAACGTTTTGCAAGCGCTGACAAAAACTCGGTTGTATCTTCGGATTCATCGGAATAGACGCTTGAAATAACAAGGCGCGAATGCTTTGGTGAAACAAGCTGAGCCTTGCCGTCTGTGAGCTGAGTCTCTGCGTCTGAAAGGGACTTTTTCATTTCGCTGTCAATCACAGCTTCAAATCTTGCATCCTTGAGCACATTGTTAACAAGGTGGCCGAAAAGGCCTTCCATTGTCATTGTCCACTCCGGGTCGCTGCTGTTAACACCTGCATAATAAAGGTACATCAGCGAAACTGTGTTGCGGTTAATGTCATCGCTCAGCCCTTCAAACATTGAAGCCATTTTTTCGGGTGAATAACGTTCGCCTGAAACAACAGCGTTAACAAGAGTACGCGCGGCCGGAAGAAGCTTTGACGTGTTTTCGTCAAACTGAGATGCAAATTCCTTGTTTGGCAGAATATGTGTATTGATAAAGCTCAAAAAGTCTCTGATGCTGAGCTTCCAGGTTGACGTGTCACCGTGCAGGCTCGTATACAAAACATAAAGCTGCTGTGCCTGAGAAGGCTCCATTCCCGTGAGCTTTGCAAGTGAGTAGGGAGTGAAGGTAGTTCCGTCAACAGAGGCATTCACAAGACTCTGCGCCGTTGACATCATAGCGGCAGAGCTTTCATCTGCCATTGAAGACACAAGCTCCTTATTTTCCCCAAGGAAATTCACAAGCTTGTGCATTGACACCTTCCACTGTGAAGCTTTGGTGTTAGCTTCATTCACCGCAAAAAGTATGCGCAACATCTCTTCATCCATTGAAAGCAATTTTGCAAGCTCACCGCAGGTGAACTGTTTTGAACCAAGACTGCCGTTCATAAGCGGCTGCAGGGCTGAAAGAACTTTAATCAGCGATGCTGTTTCGCCGCTGAAATAAGCCGAAAATGCAGGATTTTCTGAAAGCTCGATTACAAGTGATGTAAAATCTCTTACTGTCATCGGCTCGGGATTATAGTCGGCACTTGAAGCAAAGTAATATGCAAACAGCATTTTTGCCATTCCCTCATCAATACCAAGCATTGATGCAATTTCACTGTAAGTGCAGGGCTTCGTCATTTTAGCGGCATCTGCAAAAAGCTGAAGCTGAGTAAGCTCTGAAAGAGTTTTTTCGTCAAACATTGCGCCGTAGGTTTTATCCTTGGCCACCTCGTTGACCACAAAATCCGCAAACACAGACAGCGTCATTTTGTCAACCTTTGCGCCGCCGTTCTGAGTGAAATAATAAAGATACAGGTTCTCTATATCATCACTTTTCATTTTAAAAACACCTGCAAGCTCCTTGGCGGTCATAGGTTTGGTAAGGCTTGCCGCGTCAGAAAAAGCCGTGAGCATCGACATATCAACACCCGACTGTCCGCCCTTCATATAAGCCGAAAAAAGCTCATTATCGGCATTTTTTGAGATGAAATCAAGCATTTCGCCGGCAGTGAGATTTTCTGCCTTACCGTCGGTGTGGTAGGTATAATAAAGCATTCTGATAACGCTTTCGTCAAGGGGCATATCCCCTGCCATAGCCTTGATTGCAGGCACAAGCTCGTCGGCGGTATAAGGCTTTGCGAGCATGGTTGAATAGCCCATAACCGATTTGATTTTTTCATCCTTTTCAAGGTCGTATGCAATTTTGGCAACTGCCTCTTCGTCCTCGGTTTCATAAACCATAACGAGCATATTTTCAGCAGGAAAAACTGCCGCAACAGGATCTTCATCTGTGAGGGTGTAGGCAATAGCCGTTGAGCCTTGCAGAATATAGCTTCCCACAAAAAGAAAAACAAAGAAAATTGCTATTCCCGTTCTGAATCTGTAGCTGAAAGAGGCAACCTTACCCATAGGGATATGAAACTCTTTTTTTGCTGTTTTTTCTATCAGCTTGTCAAAGGTCAATATAATTCCCGGCATAACGGTGAGAATGCAGACCATACTCAAAGCAACACCCTTGGCAAGAACAATACCCAAATCAAAGCCAATTTTAAAGCTCATAAACAGCAGCGCAAGCAGACCGACAACCGTGGTAAGTGAGCTAGAGGCTATTGAAGAAAATGCGTGAACAAGGGCACTTTTCATTGCCTCAACAGGATTTGCTACCTGTGCCTTTTCCTGACGGTAACGGTTTATGAGAATAATGGAATAGTCCATTGACAAAACAAGCTGTAAAATTGCCGCAATTGAAAAGGTTATGCTTGAAATAGAACCGAGAGCAATATTTGTTCCCATATTCACGGCAACAGCTACGCCGATAGCCACAAGGAATAAAATCGGTTCAATCCACGAGCCGCACATAATGAGCAATATAACAATCAGCATCAGAACTGCCACAGCAGCAATCCACAACGGCAAATCGGGCAGGCTTGTGTCACCGTTGCGCCACACGACCTCATAATCAGAGAAGGAATCTTCAAGAGCCGCTTCAATTGCCGCCTCCTCCTCCGAACCGTAGGCGCAGTCGATATTCAGCGTATAAAGGGTATGGTTATCCTTGTTATAGTCAGGGCTGTCGGGGTCGTGAGTCACACTTGCTACGTGGTCGATTTTTTGCAAAGTCTCAAGAACCTCAGTCTTTGCTTCATCCCCTAAGTCAGTAAACATCACCCTGATATATGACGGCTGCTCCATTGCGGGGAATTCTTCATTCATAATATCCATACCTATCTTCATTGAAGAATCATCGGCAAGATACTTGGTCATATCCTCATTTATTTCAACCTGCGTCATAAGGCCGACGCACACAACTGTGAGCGCCAGCATAACCGCAAGCACAATCTTTCTTTTTTCAACAATTATATTTGCCACTTTTTTAAGCATAACAAAACCTTCTAACTATGCAGATAAGCCAATTATAAACTATTGTTGAACTTTAAACAAGGAGAAAGCAACAGTTTTTTCAATTTGTTTACAAAATAAATCACTCTGACCGCACAAAGCAAGCCGGAGTGAAATAAAAACTATTTTTTAGATGCTGAAATTTCGTTCCATAAGGTAAAGCCGAGAATCATTACACCGCCTATGAGCTGAGGAACTGTCATATCTTCACCGAGAACTGTTACCGACACAAGCACCGCAACAAGGGGGTCGATGTAGCTGAGAATTGCGGCTTTCTGCCCGGGAAGCTCTTTAAGTGAAGAAAAGTACAGGCAATATGTAATTCCCGTATGCACAAGACCCACAATCAAAAGATTTACCCAACCCTTTGTGTTGAGCGTGCCGAGATTTATTCCGCTTGTGAAAAGCACGTACGGCACAAGCACAATAACCGCCGCCAAAAACTGCAAAAAGGTTCTGTGGATACCGTCAACATTTTTGATAAATTTGTTAATCAGAATAACGGTTGCGTACAAAACAGCCGCACCGAGGCCGAACAGAATGCCCGTCAGGTGACTGCTGCCACGGCTTAAATCGCCTATTCCTGTTATGAGCACAATGCCCAACGTCGACATACCAAAGCAAATCCACTGCTTGAGTGTCATTTTTTCTTTGAACAGAACCGGACAGGCAACCGTAACAATAACAGGCGCAAAATAATAGCTCAGGGTTGCAACAGAAACTGTGGTGTATTTATACGCCTGAAAAAGAAAAATCCAGTTAAAGCCCATTGCAACACCCGATGCCAGAAGCAAGGGAATTTCTTTTTTTATTTTGGCAAAAGGGATTTTCTGCCCGGTTACGAGCAAAAAAGCACCAATCATAACCGAAGCCATAACCGCACGGTATAGCGCAAGCTCCCCTGATGAAAGAGGAATATTTCTTACAAACAGCCCCAAAGAGCCGAAAACCACCATAGATATAATCAGCATCAGCCTTGGATTTTTTAACAACTTCATATTTTCTCTCCTGAGATTAATTGACGGTAAATTTTATTTATTATCCATAATCCATTGAAGCAATTCTTCATACTTCATTTCACCCGAAGCAACAGCAAGACCTACTCTTGCAACGTCATCAACCGTGGGATGAATTTTAATTCCGTTAACTTCAAGAAAAGTTAAAAGAACATACATTCCGATTCGCTTGTTTCCGTCAACAAAAGCGTGATTAGAAATCAACGAATAACCGATTTTAGCACCCTTTTCCTCTTTGGTGGGATATAATTCCTGACCGTCAAAGGTCTGAAAAGCTGACTCTAATGCACTGTCAAGCAAATTCAAATCGCGTACATTGGGGTCTCCTCCCGTTTCTTCGGTGATAAGCTTGTGAAGCAACAGCACCTTTTCCTGACTGAATTTTATCATTTGGCAAGCTCCTCAAATGCACGGTGATATTGTTTCAACACCCTTGCGGCAATAAAGTCGATTTTTTCTTCATCTGTCATTTCAATAACAGATTCACTCTCCAAATCAACAAGTCTGTATTTGGGTCGGTTGTTTTTAAATATATAAACTTCTCCTGTTTTATCAACTATACGTGCTACTTTTGAAAAATTCTGATTAGCCTCCGAAATCGAAACCATCTGATTTATATTTATGTTCATAAAAACACCTCCAAATATATTATACTCTATTTTAGGACAAAGTCAACCTAAAATTTATCCTAAAAAGCCGCAACACCCTGCGGCATTGCGGCTTCAGATTTTTTAATGAACTTTCTGCGGCTGTTTTTCTTCTGTCTTCTTTTTGTCAAAGAACGGTGTGAAGTTGATGATGAACAAAAGCACATACACAACCCACATAGGAAGATTTTCAATAAATGCGCTCTTACCCACGGTGACAAGAAGAACGAGCATCAGCAACAGCACAGCAACAAAAATAACCGTTGCAACTATGTATTTTTTATCCTTCTGCTTTGATTTGTGGAGCAGGAATATAATTACACCTGCCGCACCGAGGAAGGCAAAAATCAGCGCCGTTGCCCAATGTGAAAGACATCTTGCTGTCATCACAAGGTCAAGACCTGCAGAAGGTACATTTATTGTAACATATATTGCGGCACAGCCGAGAGACGCAATAATTGCACCTGCTTTGCCTTGGTAATTGTTTTTGCGGTACATATACATTGTGTTGGTAAAGATTGAAAGCGAAGCAAGCACGCCCCATATTTTAAAATACCAGGGATAGCGCAGACCAAGCATACTTGCGGTAACATCAGTGAGAATATTGCCGAACTGAGCAGGAAAACCGAGGAAGCCGTACCATGTAATGAATGCACAGCCCGCAACAAGATTGACAGCGCAGAAAACGGTAGTGGCTTTGCTGATTTTTTCTGAGAAAAGTGTTTTGCTCATAAAAACACCGTAAAGGAACAAAAGCACGGTTGAAAAAACCACCCACAGCCAATACTGAGCTTCGTTTGCATAAAGCGGCTCAAAAAGCATACCGTCAAACTTTGCCACAAACTCTTCGTTGGGCAGGCTCATATCGGCATCTGTGGGAATAAGATACGGATATTTGTCCCAACTCATAAAAACAGACATCCATACACCGTACACAGCGGCAATAACGCCCCACAAAGCGGTGTAGGCTTTTTTCATTTTGCTGTTCATCACATCACCTCATATATTTGTCGAAATTTTGTTGAAATAATTATATCATCACATACAGGCAAAATCAACTGTAATGGCAGCAAGGATTTCTCGCCTTCTTTTGTTAATACAGCTCCTTCACCATCTGCTGATACGGGAGAATTTGAAAACCGAGGGATTCATAGAGCTTTTTGGCTCTTACATTGTCCTCCTCAACCTCAAGCCTTATTCTTGAGCACTCAGGCTCAATTTCATCCTTGATAAATTTAAAAAATTCTGTTCCGAGGCCTTGTCCGCGGAATTCGGGGCTGATAAAAATTTCTTCAACCCAGGCGACCTTTCCGCCTGACTCCTGTGAGAAGGTGTAGGCCATCAGCAAAAAGCCTGCATCAACGCCGTCCTTGTCAATAAAAAAACATTCGGCATAGTCGTTTGAACGCATCAGCTCCACCCATGTGGCTTCCCTGTGAGAATCAGGCACAGGGTGAAGCACCGCCTCGCTGTGGTAAAACGCGTCGGTAAACTGCATATATAACTCTTTGTCCTGCGGGGTTGCTTTTCTGATCATAACTTTACCTCTCAAAAAATTTTCTCAGCGGAAGTGCATCCTTAAACTCAAAATGCTTTTCAAGCAGCCTTCCGTATGCGCCAATCAGTGCGCCGTTAACAAAAGCGGCAATTGCCGTTCCGATTCCGATACCTCTGAACTCAAACAGCCCGAAAAAGCAGAATGACAAAATCACCGAAAGAGCAAGGCTCGAAAAGTCATATACGGTTTTTGTTTTGCCTATATCGAAGCCCTTGACCGTTGCAATGTCTTTAACAAAAACATCATATGCTTCGGGTGAAATGTAGGTATGAAAGCACAGGCAGATACCGAACGTGCTCAGCAATATTCCTGCCGCAAAAAGTGCAATTCTCACAACCAAAGCCTCGGCAGGAATGTTCTTAGTTAAAAGAATAAATCCGTCAAGGGCAAAGCCGTAAATTACGGCCGTTACAAACGAAAAAAGATAGGAAATTTTGAACCTTCTGAGCACAACAGACAGCACAATCAGAATAACCGCCTGAAAAAGATAGCTCGCCACACCGAAGGTGATAAAGCTGAAATAAGGCGACAGTTTAAGATGAATGAGATAAGCAGGTGCCACAACCATTGAAAGGCCGAAGTCTGCTTTTGTCATCAGCGAAGTGCCGAAGGATAAAAACAAAATGCCTAACACATAAGAAAGTTCAGTATAAAAAGCCGGTTTTTTCATAAATACATCCTTAAAAATAATATCTATATCATTATATACTTTAAAAATAAAAAGTCAAATTTTCACTTTAGTATTGCAATACTGAACGCAAAGATTTATAATCAAAAAAAGGAGATGTTAATATGATAATTGATAAAGCTGATAACCTTTTGCAGTATAAAGAAGAATATCCTGTTTTTGAGCAGATTTTTGAATTTATCGAAAAGCACAAGCAGGAAAAATTTGCCCCCGGCACATACCACATTGACGGTGAAAAGCTGTTCGCTTCAATCGCTCAGTACCGCACCGAGGCTGACAAAGAAGTGAAATTTGAAGCCCACAAAAAATATGCCGACCTGCAGTATATTGTCAACGGTATGGAAAAAATCGGCTGGGTTCCTCTCGGGGATGTTGAAGACAACCTCATCAGCGAGGAATATTCAAAGGGCGGCGACATTGCCTTTTACTCAGGCAAAAGTAAGTTTGACTTTGTGCTGACAAAGGGCTCGTTCCTTTTCCTCTTGCCCGAAGACGCTCACGCACCCTGCCTGTGTGCCGATAAGGAATGTAACGTAGAAAAAATCGTATTTAAAATTCAGTTATAAAAATTCCCATCAGAGCCTAAACTCTGATGGGTTAATTTTTATACACAATCTATTACATTGCTTTTGCCTGTCTGAACATTAAATTTGAGTGTTTTATTCACACCGTCTTCAACGTAGTCAAGCTTGATGATTTCATCGGTTTCAAACTGAGCACCGAGCACCTTATAATCCTTATCCTTGAAAAATTCGGTCATAAAGTGAAGCTGCTTTGAATCGTAATCACCTGCATTGTCGGAAACGAAAAGAACGTTGCCGCAAACTGCATTTACCTTGCCGAGAAGGAGCTTCTGCTCCAATGTGTATTTGATATTGTTATCTCTCAGGAAAAGAACGTCGGGGTCATTGCAGAAGGCTCTGCCGTCAAGGTGATTTCTGAAAATTGTGTTGATGATTGCATTCTGTGATGAAGGAATTTCATTGTTAATTGCAAGGCGGTTGAGAATATCACCGCCGAAGGCCTTGTTGGCATCGCAACCGATACGGCAAGCGTCAAACACACCCATACAAGCGCCGAGGGGCACACCGCAGCCCAAGATAAGCTTATCACCGCACACCTCACGCAGGAAGTCAACACCGTCACACATAATTTCACCGCGGGTTTTGCCGTTTCTGGGGTACATACACTGGCTGTAGAGGAAGTCAAGCTTAACCATATCATAGCCCCAGTCGTTGAGCACGGTGTCAAACACACGCTTGATATAATCTCTGACCTCGGGGTTGTAGATATCCATTACGTATGCGCCGCCCCAGCCGGGACAAGTGAAAAGCTGTTTGCCCGTTTTGGGGTCAAGAATGAACCAATCGGGATGGTCCTTGCGGATTTTTGCGCTTCGCTGGGCGTTGAACGGTGCAAGCCAGATGCCTGCCATATAGCCCTTGTCATGGATTTTGTCGGCAATATATTTCATACCGTTGGGGAACTTTTTCTTGTCGGGAATCAGCCAGTCACCAACTGCGGATTCGTAGCCGTCATCAACCTGAAAAATGCCCACAACATCCTTTGCTCTGTCCATGCCGTCAAGGTCGCGGAGAATGATGTGCTCATCAATTTTCTGGAAATAGTTATACCATGAGGTATAGCCTGCAAGGTGCTTGATTTTGGGCTCCTTGACTCCGACAAAATCAAAGAAATACTTGTCAAACGCGGCATCAAACTCATCTTCGATGATTGCGATGTTGAACACCTCATATTCATCGCCTGCCTTGAGTGCAAGACCCTCAATATCTTTTTTGATTTTGAAAATGCCGTCGTTCATATCAGCTTCAAAAACGGTGAAGCCCTGACGCTCACTCTTTGAGCCGTAGAGAGTGATGCTTCTGCTGTTTCTTTTTCTGAAATAGCAGTAAGTGTATGAATGGAAGCAACCCTGCTTGCCGTATTCGGCGAAATGATAGTCACCGAAAACGGAGCTCATATTTTTAGTAAGTGTTGAAATGTTAGAGATTTTCGCATAGCCGTGGGTGTTGTCTTTTTTAGAAAATTCTCTTGAAGTTGTCCATGACTGATAGCCGTTGGCATAAAACAAATCATTATCATCAAACTTGCGCTCACAGGTGAGAGCAAGAGATGTCATATTGATGTCTTCCTTGGCCTTTAGGGTGGCAACAAGCACACCGTCATTCTCGGTCATTTCAAGTGAAAATGCGTCATTGTTAAGGTCTTTTGTTGAAAAAGCCTTACCGTCTGCGGTAAGCTCAGCAAAGAATTTGTACATACAAATACCCCGTTTCCAATATATTGAATTTATTCTATCATATATCCGAAATTAAATCAATAATGTTTTTCTACACAGCTTTCCTCTCAACAAACCAGCTTCCGATAAGGTTGCCGTTGCGGGCACAGGAGCGCTCAAAGAAAAGATATTTTTCCTTGCCCCCTATCATCACGGTGTAGCGGTCCCCCTGACCGCCTGCTTTGGCGGCAGCCGCCTGACGGATATCCGTCACCTTGTCAATTGGAAAAACCGAGCCGTCTTCCCACTTGATGTTTGTGGGCAACATCTGACCGTAGATGTCAAAGCTGACATCCACCGAAACGTAAATTCTGTTTTCCATATATATCTATCCTTCATAAACTTTTTTAAGAAAATCCCCTCTTGCATTGGTGGGCGGTTCAATCACCTTGTAGCCCTTCCACTTGAGGGTACGGAATTTAAAATCAAGAAGCTCCGCCGGAACATATAATTTTGCCGCGGCCTGAAAAAAAGAGATGTCTTCGTTGAGAATTTTCATCACCTCATCGTCGGGCAAAAGCAATTCTGCGGCAAAAAGATTTGCTTCATATTCAAGGCGGTCAACACCGTCAAAAAACGCAAAATCGTGAAACGCGTTCACTCCGCTTCTGTCACGGTGAAGCATAGCGTGGCCCAGCTCGTGGGCGCAGATAATCCGCTGAAAATCCTCAGACAAATCGCTGTTGACTGTGATACTTTTGACCCTGCTCTGGGTAAGAAAAAATCCCTTGCAGGCGGCAGGCGCCGTACCCATAGGGGCAAAAAGGGTAATAATTCCCATTTCGTCGCAAAGCTTAAACGGGTCAGCTTCAGCGTATTTTTCTCTGATTTTTTCCGCAACGGAGCATATATAATTAAAATCAGCCATAAAAATCCCTCTTTATTCAGCCTTTTTGCCGTAGGTCTGTTTAGCCCTGCTCTTACATTCAAGATATGCCTGCATAACCGCTTCAAAATAGGCATCCTTTGCGTCCTGAGAAATTTCTCCCCCTGCAAAAAGGGCGGCATTGCGCTCCATCAAAAAGTCGATTTCTCTCGCCGCCTTGTCGCCGTAAAGGCTTCGCGTTTCCTCAACAAAGGGCTGCTTTTCAATGCCGTAAAGGGGGTCGTCAATTTCGTCATTTGTGAGATAATCAACAGACACCTGCAATGTTTCGGCCAATTTGCGCAGGGTGGATGCCCTCGGCCGTGTGTCGGTGGTTTCATAGGCAACAATTGCCCTTGCGGAAACGCCAACCAGCTTGCCTAATTCCTCCTGATTTAATTTCAAAAGAGTCCTTGCCTCTCTCACCTTTTGGGCAAAATTCTTCATACGACCTCATCCTTTCAAAAATTACCGTTGACAAACATCCTGTCGGGTGGTACAATAAATACGAAGTTTAGGAAGTTTGACACCATTATAACAGAAATTTTGCCTTTGTCAATAGGAAGTTTCGGAACTTAAGGAAGATTTTATGAAAAAAACACCCGTAATCTTACACAGCGACCTCAACAGCTTTTATGCTTCGGTTGAAATTATGCTTAACCCTGATTTAAGGGGTAAGCCTGTTGCTGTGTGCGGAAGCACCGAAAACCGCCACGGAATTGTGCTTGCAAAAAGTGAGCTCGCCAAACGGTGCGGAGTTAAAACCGCTATGGTAAACTGGGAGGCCAAGCGCCTTTGCCCTGATTTGATTATGGTTGAGCCTCATTTTGAGCAATATATGAAATATTCCAAATTGGCGAGAGAAATTTATTGCAGATATACCGATTTGGTTGAGCCATTCGGAATGGACGAATGTTGGCTTGACGTGACCGACAGCGGAATGCTTTTCGGCTCAGGATTTGACATTGCTCAGCGTATCCGCCGTGAAATGAAAGAGGAATTGGGTCTTACGGTAAGCGTTGGCGTTTCTTTTAACAAAATTTTTGCAAAGCTCGGCTCAGATATGAAAAAGCCCGACGCCGTCACCGAAATCAGCATTGACGATTACAAAGAAAAGGTCTGGCCCCTGCCTGTGAATGAGCTGCTTTATGTGGGCCGTTCAACGGTGCAGAAGCTGAATTTTTACGGTGTGCACACCATCGGCCAGCTGGCGGCAACGAGCCCCGAGCTTTTGAAAAGCTGGTTTGGTGTCAAGGGAGAGCAATTATGGCACTTTGCCAACGGAACGGACACCTCAAAGGTTATGCACAAGGATTATAAATCCGAAGTAAAATCAATCGGCCACGGTATAACCTGCAAGGAAGATTTGGTAACAGAAAAAGAAGTGTGGCTGGTTATGCTTGAAATGAGTCAGGACATCGGTCACAAGCTGAAGGCACACAATCTTTCCGCCTGCGGAGTGCAGATTTCAATTAAAGATAATAACCTGAGCACCAAACAGTATCAATGCAAAACACCCTTCCCCACCCAGAGCGCAGACATAATTGCACGCACGGGCAGAAAGCTGTTTGACGACAACCTGCCCGAAAAAATTCAGGTCAGAGCCGTCACGGTGAGGGCTATAGACCTACGCCCTGCAGACGACGTTTTTCAGGTGGATATGTTCAACGATGTGAAAAAGATTGAAAAAATTGAAAAGCTTGACAATGCCGTTGAAGTGTTGCGCCAACGATTCGGCAACAAGGCTGTCCACTCTGCCGCACTGCTGGAGGAAGTGAAAGCACCGATGAACAAAACCAACGAAATCACCCTCCCCGGGCAGATGCATAAATAAAAAGCAAGGAAACGCAATTATGAAAAAAGTTTATGAGAATTGCCCCGTATATGAAACGAAATCTTTTTTTCTGAGGTTAGTTAAAGCTGATGACGCAGAGGCTTTGTTAAAATGTTATTCTGATAAGGAAAACGTTAAGAAATTCAATTCTGATTTTTGTACAAGTGATTTCTATTATTCAACCATAGAAGAAATGAAAGCTTGCATTAAATTTTGGTTAGAAGAATATAAAAAGCAATATTACGTGCGCTTTGCCGTTATTGCTAAGAACAAAAATTATGTTATCGGCACAGTTGAAATTTTCGGCGGCGAAGCAGGAGTTTTGAGGATTGATTTATCAAGACAATACAACACAGAACAATCATTCGAGGAAATAATCAAGTTAACCAAAGAAATGTTTATTGATGATTTCGGAATTGAAAGTGTAAAAATCAAAACCTCAAACATTCCCGAAATGATTTGTTGCTTGGAAAAATCAGGTTTTACTCCCTCAACAACATTCCGTGTTGAATTGGGCTATCACGAATATAACAGGCGGTGATTATTTTGAAAAGAGAATTAGGTATTGCAAGATGCGGTCTTGCCTGTTGTCTTTGCTCCGAAAACGAAACCTGCAACGGTTGTAATTCGGGCAACTGCCCCGACAACGATTGGTGCGAAAATAAAAAATGCTCTTTGGAAAAAAGCATTAAGCACTGCTATGAATGTGATAAAAATTGCCAAAAAGGTTTGTTGAGTAAAATTAAGCCCTACACTTTTAACTTATTTATCAGACAATATGGCGAAGAAAAATTACTTGATTGTCTTGAAAGAAACGAGCGAAACGGTGTTGTTTATCATAGAGAAGGCGTAAACGGTGATTATGATGATTTTGACGATGTCGAAAATCTGATTCAATTTATTTTAAAAGGTAAAAAACAATAGACAAGCCTATTAAAGAAACTAACAAAATACTGAGGGTACAAATATGAAGCAGGATATATTAAAACAAAACGAAAACAGTTGGAATGCTTTGGCAGAGGACTTTTTCGGTGTGACGGCTTTGCCTGTCCTCGGCTGCTCAATCCCCAACGAGGACGAATTGCATCTGTTCCCCGACCTTGAGGGCAAGGCCGTTTTAGAAATGGGCTGCGGAAGCGGCCACTCCCTGAAGTGGTGTGCCGAGCGCGGTGCGGCTGAGCTTTACGGACTGGATATTTCAGAAAGCCAACTGAACACCGCCGAAAAGCTGCTTAACGAAAGCGGTTATTCCTGCAAGCTTTTTCATCAATCAATGGAAGATAACTCAAACATTCCGCAGAATTACTTTGACGTTGTTTATTCAATCTATGCAATCGGTTGGACTACCGACCTGAAAAAGACAATAAAAAATGCCGCCTCTTATCTAAAGCAAGGCGGTGTGTATATCTTCTCCTGGGACCATCCCCTTTTGCATTGTGTGGATTTGGAAAGTGTTGCAATTTCCGGCGGCAACAGAACGGTTGCAAAAGAAGAGCGGATTGTTTTCAGCGGCAATTATATTGAGGAGGATTATTATACCTTTGAGAAAAACGGCAATCCGCTGACCTTGCAAAACAGAAAGCTGTCAACATATATCAATGCACTTGCCGAAGCAGGCTTTGCCGTGGAAAAGGTTATTGAAGAAACCGACAGCACAATTTTGGAAAAATCCGCTGAATTTTCATCGGGCTATTATGCCGATTTCAAAGCAAAGCATTTTCCGCTTTCAATCGTTTTTAAGGCAAGAAAGCTGTAAATTCACAGCAAAACAAATAACCCCAAAGCCCTTGACAAACCACCGACAATAAGATATAATATCACCCGTTGCGAATAACATTTCGGGGTGTAGCGCAGTTGGTAGCGCGCTCTTTGGGCATAAAACACGAGCGCGTCCGGTGGACGATACAGCGAAGTGTTTTATGGCGCAGCGGTCAAAATTTGCCCGCGCTCCAAGCGGAAAGCAAATTTTGGGCACCGCAAGAGGGCGACTAAAGCAGAACACTTGAAATGAAATTCGCAAATTAAAAAATCGGGGTGTA
>JAGBHX010000065.1 GCA_017935265.1 Clostridia bacterium
GGGTGTTGAGGTTGACACATACAAAATCATTGATGAAAGAATTAAAATGATGTATCTTTCCGACCATGCAGGTCTTTGTGCTGACATAAGATTTTAATTACTGTCCACAGTTATTGTAAGGAGAATTATAATGTATATTATCAATCAGCTTACGGCTCTTATTCTGTCAATTATGTTCACCTTGGGTTCTTATGTGCCCGAAAGCCTTGTTATTGACAACGTTCCCGAAAAATCAGCCGACACCGTGAGAATTGTGTCCTTCAATGTTCGTTGTAAGGATGATACCTTCGGTTCCGTTGAGGGCAGAAGTCAGCTCATCTGCTCCGCATTGGAGCAGTATGCGCCCGACTCATTCGGCGTTCAGGAGGCAACGCAGGAATGGCTCGACATTCTCGGTGAAAAGCTTTCTGATTATGCAAGCGTAAGTCAGATGCGCGACGGCAAAAAGAGCTCCGAAGCTTCGGCTGTGTTTTATCTCAAGGATAAATACACCCTTGTTGACAGCGGCACAATCTGGCTTTCGGACACTCCCGATGAATTTGCTTCAAAGTTTACACTTTCATTCTGCCCGAGAATTGCAACCTGGGCAACACTTCAGAACAAGGCAACAGGCGAGATATACACACATATCAACACCCACCTTGACCATGTGCTGGAGTCTGTTCGTGTTAAGCAGATAAACGTTCTCAAATCAAAGATTGAAGAGCTTAAAGCAAAGGGCTATCCCGTAGTCTGCACAGGCGACTTCAACACCAAAGAGGGCGCAGATGCTTATAATGAAATGAAAAACTGCTTGCTTGATTCAAAATACCTTGCCAAGAATTCAGACGACGGTGCAACCTTCCTGAACTACGGAAAAAATATTTTTGAAACAAGACCTATCGACTTTGTTTTTGTGTCTGAGGGCACAGAGGTTGAAACATATAAAATCATCGACGAAAAAATCGGTGATATGTATCTCTCTGACCACGCCGCTATATGTGCAGACGTGAGATTTTAAAAAATCCATTGTATTACAAAGTGATGAATTAAGTGTGTTTGTAAGGTCGGGTCTCTGCGCCCGACCGAAATTTAGCGAATAAAAGGACTGAAATGCGATGAATAAGCAAAGATTGATATATTGTGCTTTAGTTTCTTTGATTATGATACCGGTGATGATTTTTTCTTCTGTTGGCTTTGTGCACACCTATCAGTCATATAACAGTGATATGGTTGAAAAAGAATTTACCTATCTTGGCTGTAATAATCCAAGCACAAAATTTGGTCTGTATTTAAATGTTGCTGACAGTTCTGGTTATGAAAAAGAAGTAATTCTTTCAACTAATGAGTTTAGTAGTGCGTGGGACTTTCTGGACGAAGTAAAAGTCGGAGAAAAAATTCATATTTCCTTTGCCCAATCTGATACCCAAGAAAACTACATTGTAGGTTTGAGAACAGGTAATAAGGTCTACTACAGTGTAGAAACAAATAAAAATGAAGAATTTGCAACAATGATTTTGTATGCAGGGTTTGCATTTATTTCGCTTTTAATTGAAGTCGTATTTATAATTGTAAGTAAAAAAATCTTCCGCAAAAAAGCGCGGATAATAAAGCGAACCGACAGACCCGTGACAGAAGATATGTTTAAAGAATCATTTTTTGAATGAGGTTGTTAAGTGTGAAGTTATATATAATCGCCTTTTTAATATTTTATGCTGTTTGCATTTTATTCAGGTTTGTAACAGCTACATCAGATGATGGCAGACTTGAAACAAGATTTAAGGTGTATAATTTAAATAAAGCGGCAAGTATTTTGCTCTTTTTGAGTGTAAGCAAAAAGCCTGTTGCTGTTCATTGTATAATAATACAGATTGTTAACATCATATTTTTAATTGTTTCTTTGTTTGGCTTTTTGCAGATTAGAACGGTACTCCTTGTATATGTTCACTTTTTGTTTGTTTTTTGGTTAATTCCGTTGTTTATTGAATTGATTGTTAACGAGATTAAAAAGAAAAATAAGCAGTAGGGCAGAGGCTTGCTCCTGCCGTATCCGGCTCCCTTGTGTAAAGGGAGCTGTCTTTTTGCAAAAAAGACTGAGGGATTGTTTTTTTAGGCAGACAACTCAACTCTGCCATTATACACCCAACTGTAAATAGAGCTTGCCCTCCTTGCCTAAAGGAGGGGGGACCGCGAAGCGGTGGGAGGATATAAAAAAGCGGCTGAGAATAAGATTGGTGCATTGTTTCTTTGTTATCTCTTCCCAAGTTCTCTCATCCTGTAGTATACTTTCAAGTATATCAATATTCATAGTTATCTCCTTTATTTGGCGTTACTAAATAAAACTATTATATTTGGTATTACCAAATAAATCAAGCCCCTTTGAACATATAATAACTGTAAAAAAGGGGGTGAGCAACATCAAACCGAGAAAACTTGAACTTGGAAACAAAAACATAATCGGAGCAAGAGTGACCAAGGCGCGAAAAGCTCAAGATATGAAGCAGATTGAGTTGCTCACCAAGCTACAGCTCAAAGGTATTGAAATGAGTACACCTGCGCTGTCGTTATTGGAGGGGCAAAAACGCCCTGTGTCTGATATTGAACTCAATGCCATTGCCGATATTTTGAATGTTTCGGTAGATTGGTTATTGGGTCGTGAGTAGTAAACTGATATAACACGGAAACAACACGTAAAACTATCCCTACATTCATCAAAAATCCCTCTTACGAATTGCTCGTAAGAGGGACTCTTTTTATTTATTCTTGTTTCTGTACTGAACGGGGGTGAGGCCGTGCATCTTTTTAAATCTTCTGTTAAAATGCTCAACGCTGGGGTAGCCTGCGCTTTCTGCAACCTTTTCAACTGTCATTGCTGTTGTGGTGAGAAGCTCTTCAGCCTTCTTCATTCTAACCTTTTTAACGTTGTCGCAGAAGGTCATACCTGACTTTTCTTTGATATACTTTGAAATATACTGCTTTGAAAGGAAGAACTTTGAAGCAAGCTCATCAAGAGTAACTGTTTTGTAGTTATCTCTGATGTAGTCAATCATTTCAATAATTCTCGGGTCGATGTTTACCTGAAAATTCTGCACCTTTTCAATCTGGTTAACTGCAACCACAAGTGCATCAATTGAAGATTTGATAATATCCTCGTCAATGCCGACACCCCAGAACGCCTTATCACCGCTGTTAATGCTTACATAAGAAACAGCCTTTGATGTTGAACCTGTGGTGAGAGCGTGCTGCTCGTAGATGTCGATGTCAAACTCAACGTCGAAGTATTTCTGCAATGCCTTTGCAACGGCATCAAGGCGTCCGTTACCCTCGGACTTAACGTTGAACACGTTGCCTGAAGAAAGCTCGATGTTGATTTCAGCCTTTACACTGGAATCGTGCTGGAACAGGCTCTTGACAACCTTGAAAATGGGGGAGTTGGTAATATATTTTTCGCTGAATACGGCATAAACAAGGTCCGGGGTAAGCTCCTTGTGCTCGTGGTCAGAAACGGATTTAACGGTGTAGCCCAATTCTTCACGCATTTTGTCGGGAATCTGAAGACCGAAGCTTCTGTTGAGGATGTAAGCAACGCCGCCCTTACCTGACTGGCTGTTGATACGGATAACGTCTGAGTCGTATGTTCTGCCAACATCCATGGGGTCGATGGGGAGGTAGGGAACATTCCAGATGTCCAGCTTCTTTTCTTCTCTGAATTTCATACCCTTTGCAATAGCGTCCTGATGTGAGCCTGAGAAGGCTGAGAAAACAAGAGCGCCCGCATAAGGTGAACGCTCATAAACGTGCATACCTGTGAAGCGTTCATATTTTTTAACGATTTCGGGAATGTCTGAAAAATCAAGTCCCGGGTCAACGCCGTGTGAGAACATGTTCATTGCAAGGGTGATGATGTCAACATTACCGGTTCTTTCACCGTTGCCGAAAAGGGTGCCTTCAATTCTGTCTGCACCTGCAAGCATTGCAAACTCAGCGTCACAAACGCCGCAGCCTCTGTCATTATGAGGATGAATGCAAAGAGTAACAGCGTCTCTGTATTTGAGGTTTTTGCTCATAAACTCAACCTGTGAGGCAAAAACGTGAGGCATTGAATTTTCAACGGTTGTGGGAAGGTTGATGATTGCCTTGTTGTCTTCGGTGGGCTGCCAGATGTCAAGCACAGCGTTGCACACTTCAAGTGCGTAGTCAACCTCAGTTCCGGGGAAGCTTTCGGGGCTGTACTGGAAGGAGAAGTTGCCGTCGGTTTCGCTTGCAATGTCTTTGAGGAGCTTTGCACCCTTAATGGCAATTTCCTTAACCTCTTTCTTGCTCTTTCTGAAAACCTGCTCACGCTGAGCAACAGAGGTTGAATTGTAAAGGTGAATTACTGCGTGGGGTGCGCCTTTAACAGCTTCAAATGTTTTGCGGATAATGTGCTCTCTTGACTGTGTGAGCACCTGAACCGTAACGTCATCGGGAATAAGATCGTCATCAATCAGGCGGCGCATAAATGTGTATTCGGTTTCGGAAGCGGCAGGGAAGCCGACTTCAATTTCTTTAAAGCCGATTTCAACAAGAAGCTTGAAGAATTCGAGCTTTTCTTCAAGGCTCATCGGCTCAATAAGAGCCTGGTTGCCGTCACGAAGGTCAACGCTGCACCAGATGGGGGGAGCGTCAATATGGTCTTTTTTAACCCAGTCGTATGTCACGACGGGGGGCATAAAATATTGGGGTTCGTACTTTTCAAAGTTTTTCATAGCTTTCTCCTTTTTTGCGTTAAGACAATAAAACCGTCCCTGTTCATGGCAGGGACGCCACGAACAGAGACGAAAGATTAAATCTTACGCGGTACCACTCTGTTTCACGCTAATGCGTGCTCTCGGGCACAGACCTTTCGGTGTATGCCTTGCTCAGGTAACGGTGAGCCTCCGACCGTGCCTACTCTTTTCATTTCGGGCGGTAGCTCCGAGACGAGTTCGCCGTAAACTCTCTGCTGTTTCACACCGACCAACAGCTCTCTGAAAGGGGGATATACGGTTACTGCTTCTCTTCACAGCATTTTTGATTTATTTACTCCAACATTGTATCATACAAAACTTTTATTATAAGTGAGTTTTTTAACCAAAATATTGATTTATTTTAATCTAAACGCTGCTTTGTTTTAGCCCGCTAAAGAATTTTGATTATTTTATTTTAATTGCTGTAAATTCCGTAACTGTTTTTAATTCCGCAAATTTAAGGGCATTATACTTTCTGTTATCGGATTTTATCATCCAATCTGAGGGAAGAGTGAGATAACCGTGACATCCCTCGGGAAGATTGATTTTTATAGTTGCAGTGTCACCGTTCTTATCCCAACGGACGAAAACCTTACCATTGACCAAATTATGCCAACCCTCAGCATAGGTGAGGCTCTCAATGAAGTTCGGCCTGATGTCAATTCTTGTCACATCGTCGCGGTTGGGGTTGACCCTGATGCCGGCAACCTGCTGAAAATACCAGGAAGAAACGTCGCCCCAGAAGTGGTGGTTAAGAGATTCGAAGCCCTTGAGGTGGAAGCTTTCGCAAAGTGCTGTGTAGCCCTGCTCAATCCAATAGCCGTAAGAGGGGAATGCAGGTCCGCTTATCATCTTGTAAGCGAGGTCTGCGTATCCGCCGTCAGCGAGCACATGGAAAACGCATCTGCCGCCGAGAGCACCTGTGTCAAACACATCACCGGCCTGATGCACAAGCTCTGTAAGTCGCTTAACGGCAAAGGGAATTTCTGCCTTTTCAAGCACACCGTAGTAAACCGCCATTGCATATGCCGTCTGTGTGTCGCTGAAAACGGTCATCGTGTTGAAGTCAACAAGGTGTGTTCTGATTGCATCTCTGAGCTCGTTATAAAGTGTGTTTGCCATTGTGTACTGAGGCATCATACCTATCTCTTTGAACATATATGCAATCTTTTCGCAGATAGTCATACAGGTGATTGAGTCCGTTACAATCAGCGGGCAGGTCGGGTCGCCTGCATTTCTTTCGGGCTGAACCCAGTCGCCGAGACCGTAAGCCACAAGACCGCGCTCGTCACGGATGGAATAAATGAAATCAAGATAACGGAGGAAGGCAGTAGTATTTTCCTTAATAATATCCTTGTCGCCTCTGTAAATGTATGTGTAATAGGGGAGGAATGCGAGCACCGCATCCCATGCAGGGCCGCCGCCCCATTCATATCCCCAGCCGCCTGTGGGAACAATACCGGGGAGTGCACCGTTGTCAGCCATAGCTTTTCTGATGTTGCGAAGCCATTCCTTGTAGCTGTTTTCAACGCTGAGGTTAATAATCATCTGCTCTGCAGAAAGAGCGGCGTCACCTGTCCAACCGTTCTTTTCACGGTGAGGGCAGTCTGTGGGGAAGTAAAAAAAGTTTGAATAGTTGGCAATAAATGCCATTTTTTCAATTGTATTTGCCGTTTCGTCTGAGCAATTGAAGCCGCCCATTTCCTGAAGTCTTGTGTGAGCCACAATATATGTCAGAGTGTCCTTGCTTACCTGAGCGTCTTCAAGTCCCGTAACGAGCACATATCTGTAACCCATATATGTAAAATCGGGAATAAAGCTTTCTTCTCCGCCCTTGCAGATATAAATACAGCGCTGGCCGTAATATTTGGGGAAAAACTTCGCAAAATTATAAGTGTCAAGGTCGCCGTTGCTATCAAGAGTTTCAGAGGTGAAAAACTCAATTCTTGTGCCGGGCTTTGCACCGCTGATTTTAAATTCATATACGCCTGCGGTGTTTACGCCGAAATCAAAAATGTGACCCTCGGTAGTTTCGGGAATTTCTAAGCTTGTCCAGTGAAGCTTTCTTTCCGGCTCATAATCAACAAGCTTTCCTTTTGTGATGGCAACAGGCTCAATTCTTCCTGCTCCGACAATAGGGTCAGCCTCGCAAAGGCGCATTTCACCGCGGGGGATTTCACAGAAAAAGGCGTTATCCCAGTCGCTGTCGTCAAAGTCGGCGGTGTTCCAGCCGTCCTGCTCCTTGAGCGCGTTGTAAAAGCAGCCGCTTCTGATGTCGTCAAACCAGATGGGGCTTTCGCTTACCTTAAATGTTTCGTCTGCTTCAAACTCTTCCTCAGTGCCGTCAAGGAATTTCATCTCAACGGTGAGCGCAACCTTGGGAGCACTGCGCCATCTTGCTTTTTCAAATTCCCACACTGCGCCGCCGGGGCAGTTAAGCATACCGTTACCGAGGATGATACCGATAACGTTTTTGCCTTTTCTGAGAAGAGGAGCAATGTTGTAGCTGTCATAATACATAATATGGTCGGGGTTGGAAATATAAGGGGCAAGCATACCCTTTGTAATATCCTTGCCGTTTATGTAAAGCTTATAAAAGCCGAGTCCGCAGATTGTAATCTGAGCAGAGTCTATTTCCTTTTCAACTGTGAAGCTTTTTCTGAAAAGGGGAGCTGAAACGTGCTCAAAATAAGTGTTGTATTTTCTTGTGGCTGAAATGAAATTTGAAGAGAACTTCATAAAGCACCTCCGTTTTTTTTCTCAATTATATATCGGATTATAAAGAATTGCAATAATCTTGTAAAAATTGTGTGAATAATCTTGACGGGGGGGGTTTTTAGTGATAAAATTTCATTTAGTCGAATTTGGAGGTGAATGGCAAAATGGAGTCGAAAAGAGTAAGAATTACGTCGGCAATTATGGCTTTGATGTTGGTTATGCTCACCTTGTTGGGCTGTACAGGTAATGCTGCTCAGTCAACCGATGCCACGTCGTCGAGTGAAACAACCACAGCTTCAACCACCACAACGACCACGACTACCACAACAACCACCACTACCACAACCACTAAAAAGCTGACCACCACCAAAAAGAAAACAACCACAACCGTTATGCAAGAAAAAATAACCAGCAAAAAATACACGACCACGCAGGTATACAATCCCGACAGAGGGGCTTATCTTGAATCAATCAAGGGCAACAAAAAGCTCATAGCCTTCACCTTTGATGACGGTCCTGCACCTGCTTACACAAACAAACTTCTTGACAATCTCGACAGGTTCAATGCAAGGGTAACATTTTTCGTTGTGGGTGACCGAGTCGGAAAATATGCCGAAACCCTCAAGCGCGCTCATAATATGGGCAACGAAATCGGCTCTCACGCCTACGACCATTCTGATCTTACCAAGCTGAGCAATGCAGAGCTAATGAAGCAGATCGAAAAGACCAACAAAGAGGTTGAAAAGGTTATCGGTGTGGCTCCCGGGCTGTTGCGCCCGCCCTACGGCAGCTATAACGATAAGGTCAAGGCCGCCGCGGGTGTTCCCGTAATTACCTGGTGTGTTGATACTCTTGACTGGAAATATAAAGACAAGAAAAAGGTATGCGACAATATCATCAAAAACGCAAGGGACGGTGCAATTGTTCTCATGCACGACCTTTATCCCTCAACCGTTGACGGTGCGATAATGGCTATGGACAAGCTGCAGCATGAGGGATATGCCTTTGTAACCGTCAGCGAGCTTGCCTACCTCAAGGGCAAAACCCTTCAGCCCGGCAAGGTGTATAACAGCATAAAGTAATTTTTCACAATCCCAACGCTTCAGTTGGGATTATTTTATTTATAAATACCAAAATTATTGACAAAATTCTGCTTATGTGGTATCTTTAGATAGTATATTGAGGCGGTTGTCTCATATAAATGTATTAGGAGGATGTTTATGACTAAGTCAAACAAAATTATCCTTGCGGTAGCCATCGTTGCCATAGTAGGTCTTCTTGCTTACGTTGGTATTTCAGGTGCTTCTCTCACAACAGTTCCTTGCTCCGATTGCGGTGCGACAGGCATTGTTGAAGAGGTTGCTTGTGAAACCTGCGGTGGTGAAGGTGCCGTAAGAGCTTCTTTGTGGGCATTGCTTCCGCCCGTAATTGCTATCGGACTTGCTCTGATTACCAAAGAAGTTTATTCTTCACTTTTTATCGGTATTTTATCAGGTGCTTTGCTTTCTTCCGATTTCTCATTCACAGGCACTATGGACGACCTTATGGGTGTCGGCCTGCAGGATGCAGTTGTGGGCAACGCAGGTATCTTTATTTTCCTTGTTCAGTTGGGTATTATCGTTGCCCTTGTTAACAAGGCAGGAGGTTCAGCCGCTTTCGGTAAGTGGGCACAGAAACACATCAAATCCCGCGCAGGCGCAATTCTCGCTACAATGGCATTGGGTGTTCTCATTTTTATTGATGACTATTTCAACTGCCTTACAGTCGGCTCTGTTATGCGTCCCGTTACCGACAGCCACAAGGTTTCAAGAGCTAAGCTTTCATACATCATCGACGCTACAGCAGCTCCCATTTGTATGATAGCCCCCATTTCAAGCTGGGCAGCAGCAGTTTCAAGCTACGCTCCCGAGGGTGAGGGCCTCAAGCTCTTCATCAGCGCAATTCCCTACAACTTCTATTCAATCCTTTCAATCGTTTTCATTATTGCAATCACACTTATGAAATTTGATTACGGCCCCATGCGCATCCATGAGTTCAACGCTATGACAAGGGGCGACCTTTACACATCGGGCGACAAGAACGAGGTTGAAGTTGAAAATGAATCATCAAAGGGCAAGGTTATTGACCTTATTCTTCCCATTATCGTGCTCATCGCAATCAGCGTATTTGCCCTCGTTTATGTTGGCGGTATCCTTGACGGTGTAGACTTTATTACTGCATTTGCAGACACAGATGCTACCGTTGGTCTTCCCTGGGGCGGTATGATTGCTCTCGTGTTCATCATTCTTTATCTTGTAGCAAGAAAGCTCATTTCCTTTAAGGATGCTATGGCAGCAGTGCCCAAGGGCTTCATCGCTATGGTTCCCGCTATCCTTATTCTCACATTTGCAACTGCTCTTAAAAATATGACAGCTACTCTCGGTGCAAAATACTTTGTTGCCGACATTATGAGCGGCGCTGCAGAAGGTCTTGATAAGCTCCTTCCCGCAATTATCTTCCTTGTTGCTTGCTTCCTTGCTTTTGCAACGGGCACATCATGGGGCACATTCGGTATTCTTATTCCCATCGTTACCTACATCTTCGCAGGTGCAGACAATGCCGAGCTTATGATTATCGGTATCTCAGCCTGTCTCGCAGGTGCTGTTTGCGGTGACCATTGCTCACCCATTTCAGACACAACTATTATGTCATCTGCAGGCGGTCAGTGTAACCACCTTAACCACGTTTCAACACAGATGCCCTATGCAATAAGTGTTGCGGCTGTTTCGTTTGTTATGTTTGTAGTTGCAGGCTTTGTTCAGAATGCTTGGATTTGCTTGCCTTTGAGCATTGTTGCTCTTGTTGCATTCCTTTTTGTTGCAAAAATCGTTACCAACAAAAAGTATTCAAATGCAGCCAAATAACTGCGATTTTTTAAGCCGATGGCAGTTTTGTCATCGGCTTTAAGCATATAAGGAGGTAATAGATTGGAAATCAAAAAAACAGTAACAAATCTGCTTGACCAGGTCAGATTATATTGGAACACACCGCCCGAGGGCAGATATATGCCCTTTAAAGAAATTGCCGCTTATTCGGGCGGCGGTATCGGTGCCTATATGATTATCACCCTTGGTAATGCCTGCTTGCTTGCCACGGGAAATACTCTCATCTCAAGTGCTCTTGGCGTTGATGCAATGGATATGTATATTATGTATGTTATTGCAATTCTTGCCAACATTCCTATGACGGGAATCAGAGCAAATATTATTGACAATACAAGAAACAAAGCCGGTAAATACCGCCCATATATTGTTTCAATGGCTATTCCCAGTGCAATTATCTGCATTGCAATGGTTTGGTTTCCGTATTCCTGGCTGGAAACTGTTTTCGGAGACAGAGTTATTTTTGGTGAAAGCGCAGGTTATGTTGCTAAGTGCGCACTGATTCTGTTGTTTAACTTCCTGTTGTTTTTTATTTATTATTTCTTTTATGACGGATATGAAAATCTCATTCACGTTCTTTCTCCCAATACTCAGGAGCGAGCAGATGTTGCCTCAATTAAAAGCATCGTTTACTCCTTTGCTCCCACGGTTGTCAACCTTGTAACGCCTCTTATTGCTCAGCACATTTTTCACACAAACGCAACAGATATCAGAGTATACCGTCTGCTTTATCCTATTCTCGCGGTTATCGGTATTCTGCTTTGTATCGTAGTGTATAAAAACACGGAAGAAAAAATCGTTCAGGCAAAGTCTCATGTTGTTCAAATTAAATTTACCGATGCACTTCGTGCCGTTGCAAAAAACAAATATTTCTGGATTATATCTCTCGCCGGTTGGATAGGCTTCCTTGAAAGCGCTTATGCCAACATCCTTTATTGGCTTTATAACTACGGCGGTGCATGTACGGGAACACAATACAGTCTTATTTTTGCCCTTTACGGTAATGCTTCTCTGTGGGGTATGCTTGCGGCACCTTTCTGTATCCGCAAATGGGGCAAAAAAGCAGTACTTATCATTACTAACCTGTTTAATGTTGTGTTTATTCTTATGATGCTCATGTTTGTAAGGGAGCTCAACGCATCCACAATCTGGATGATTTTGCTTTGCCTTTGGTTCAACGCTCTTATGGGTTCCTTTGCCCATATTCTCAATCCTGCCATACAGGCAGATATCCGCGATTATCAGCAGTATAAGACGGGTGAGCGTATTGACGGTATGTTTTCTGCTGTTGCAACCATTGGTACATTCATCACCCTTGCAACGTCGTCTGTTCTTCCTTTTATTTATGAAAAGGGTGGTATCACTAAGGAAAACGCCGCTGTTGTAACTTCAAACCCCGAAATTCTCGGCAGAGTTCTTGCAGACGGCAAAACGGTAGGTCAGCTCCTTGCAGAGCAGCTTGCAGAGGGTCAGAACAACTACGCCAATGCTTATTCGGCACTTTATGATACCGATGTACTTCTCGGCCTTCTCAGGGTACTGATTGTAGTTTCTGCTATCGGAGCATTGATGAATGTTATACCCTACATCTGGTACGATTTCAACGAGCGCAAGCAGAAGTCTGTTGTCCGCGTGCTTCAGGTTCGTATGCTTTATGAGGACTACGGTAACGGTGTTCTCAACGATGACAGAATTGTTGAAGCGGTTGAAATTGTTAAGCACGCAAGGGAATATGCAGCTCTTGCTCCCAAAGAGGTTTCAAAGAAGGATTATAAATCAATCAAAGACAAAGCTGAGCGCAAGGCCGCAAAGAAGGCATACAAAGAAACTCTGGAGCACAATGAAGAAATTGAAATTTCAAAATTTGTCTGCCGTGAGCTTGATAAGTTCTCATCAGGTGCTATGAAAAATCAGCTTGAATACAGTCGTGAAATCTGCGCAAGCGGTCTTGACGGTATGCTTTCTATCGACCTTGCTTCGGCAAAGGCAGAGCTTAAAGCGGCAAAATCACTTCCCAAGAGAAATGATGACGAAAAAGAATACCGCACCTTTATGGTTGATATGGCTCGAAACAAAATCAGAGCACATAAAACAGTTTCCAAATACTATCAGAACACTCCTCTCGTTCAGCCTGATTTCAGTGTTGTTGACGGTCTTTTCGACCTTGAGGATGAGTATGACGATAAACTCAAAGCACTCTACCTTGAGCTTTCACTCGCACGCAAGGAAAAGGATTCTGCAAGAGCCTCCGACATCAAGGCTGAAATCAAAGTTTTCAAAGCCAAGAAAGAGGATTGCAGAAAGCAGCAGAAGGTTGAAATGGATAAGCATGCTCAGTTCAACCGTGCCGCAAAGCCTTATCTTGATGCCAAAAAGCTTCTTACTGATGAAGAAAACTACACTCATTACGAAGACATTTATGCAAAATATGAGGCTTCCAAGGCTAATGTTGAGTTAGCAAAGCAGCAGCGCCGTGAACAGCTTGAGCGCGAGCAGGCTGAAAAAGAGGCCCGTATAGCACAGCTTAAGGAAGAAAAGAAAGCCGCAAATCGCAAATAATCAAGGAGATTATTATGGAAAGAATATACGCAAAAGGCACCAAAATTTTGGACTCCTACGGCAGAGAACGAATTTTTAACGGTATAAATGTGTGTGACAAGGGCTGCGCCAATGAAAAAACAGGCAAGCACGATTATGACCTTGCCTGGGACGGCGAGCTTTGCAATGACCTTTATGCTCACGGCTTCAACCTCATCAGAATGGGTATAACCTGGGATGCGGTCGAGCCCGAGCCGGGCAAGTTTAACACGGAATATCTCAACAAAATCCGTTCTTATCTTGACGAATGTGAGCAGAAGGGCATATATGTTTATCTCGATATGCATCAGGATTTGTTCTCACATTACGGTGAAAGCATCGGTGACGGTGCGCCCGACTGGGCAACAGACACAGGTAAATACAAGCCCGTTCCCACCCGATTTGTGTGGGCAGAGGGTTATTTCTGGCGCCGCTTTGTTCACAAGGCATTTGACAATTTCTGGGAAAACAAACCCGTTCAAGGCAAGGGCCTGCAGGATTGGTTCTGCGAAATGTGGCAGTTTGTGGTTAGTGAGCTTGGCTCACATCCTGCAGTTATCGGTTATGATATGTTCAATGAGCCGTTTCCCGGGAAATCGGGCGGTAAGGTTTTCCGTTCACTTATCAAAAACCTCGTAGTCACAACTATTACCGATTCTTCGGTGAGCAAAATTGAGCTGATTAAGCGAGCCCTCAGCAAAGAAAAGGCAACGGTGCTCAACCTTTACAATTCAAAGGTTTTCCGCAAAATCACCTCAGCAGGTGATGCCATAATCAAGGATTTTGATTTAAACAGATATTTTCCCTTCCTTTCAAAGGTTTCTTCTTCAATCAGAGAAATCGACAAGGATAAAATCCTTATTATGGAAAACAGCTATTATTCAAATCTCGGTATTCCGTATTCCTGCCCGGTCCCCGAGGTAAACGGAAAGCCTGATTCAAACGTAATTTATACCCCTCACGCATATGACCTTATGGTTGATACCCCTGCGTATAAATACGCAAGCGATGACCGTGTAGGCTCAATTTTTGCCGAGCAAAAGCGTTCTCAGGAGCGTTTGGGAATTCCTGTTATCGTAGGTGAATGGGGCGGATATTCAGAGGGTACAGAATGGTTCCCTCATGTTAAATTCCTCCTCAGCCTGTTTGACTCTTATAAGTGGAGCAATACCTATTGGGCACATTTTATTGAGCTTCGTGAAACCGAGCTTTTCAACGACGTGCTCACAAGACCGTATCCCAGAGCAGTAACAGGTGAAATCGTAAGCTATTGCCACAACCGTGAGGAGGAGTCATTTAC
>JAGBHX010000007.1 GCA_017935265.1 Clostridia bacterium
AAGAGCTTTGATTTCGTCCTTTTTCATATCTACTGCGCAGAATACGAAGTCAACCATACCTGCGATTTTTTCAACGTCAGCAGTTGCGTCCATAATAACAAGGTCTTTCATATTGGCGGGCATTGCTGTGTCCATACACCAGCGTGAGCCTACAGCCTCTTCATAGGTTTTGCCTGCTGAACGGGGGCTTGCTGCGAGAACAACAACGTCAAACCAGGGGTGGTTTTCAAGCAAAGAAGCAAATCTCTGGCCAACCATACCTGTTGCGCCGATAATACCAACTTTAAATTTTTTCATAATAAAACCTCTAATCTGTTAAAAAACTATTGTTTTTTTGCCGCGCATACAATATAATATACGAGCCGAATTTAACAAATATATTAACATTTTTATTTTTTTCAGTCAATGATTTTAAATTGTTAATTCTCACAAATATTACAAATTTTGTGCTCTATTTTTATACAAGAGGTTATTTTTGATGAAAACAAGCGATTTTTTCTACGATTTACCACAGGAGCTTATTGCCCAACACCCGTTGGAGCCAAGGGATTCCTCACGTCTTATGCACGTGGGCAAGGCTGACGGCGAGGTTGAACATAAGCATTTTTATGACATCTGCGATTATCTCAAAGAAGGTGACTGCCTCATTCTCAATAACACACGCGTTCTTCCTGCAAGAATTTACGGTGTTAAAGAGGGGACAGGCGCAAATGTTGAATTTTTGCTTCTCAACTGTATTGAAACCGATGTGTGGGAGGTTATGGCAGGCCCTGGCAAAAGAGCCAAGGAGGGCACACGCTTCACCTTTGGCGAGGGGATAATGCAGGCAGAAATTCTCGAGGTTCTCCCCAACGGCAACAGAATTGCAAAATTTACTTATGATGCTTCCAATATATATGAAGCTCTTGACAGAGTAGGCGAAATGCCTCTTCCTCATTACATAACCGAAAAGCTTGAGGATAAAGAACGCTACCAGACCGTTTATTCCAAGGAGCTCGGCTCAGCGGCCGCACCCACGGCAGGTCTTCATTTTACCCCTGCACTTCTTGAAAAAATCAAGGCAATGGGTGTTAAAATAGGCTATGTAACCCTCCACGTGGGCATCGGCACATTCCGACCTGTTAAGGCAGAAAAAATTGAAGAGCATAAAATGCACTCCGAGCATTATTCAATCCCCAAGGAAACAGCCGATATCATAAACGAAACCAAGAAAAACGGCGGCAGAGTTATCGCCGTGGGCACAACCTGTTGCCGCACTCTTGAAAGTGTTTGTCAGGCAAAGGGTGAGGTTTGTGAATATGATGACTGGACAAGCATTTTCATTTACCCCGGTTATGAGTTTAAGTGCATTGACTGTTTGCTTACCAATTTCCATTTGCCCGAAAGTACGCTGATTATGCTCGTAAGTGCTTTCTGCGGCTATGAAAACACAATGAACGCTTACAAAACCGCCGTTGAAGAACGTTACCGCTTCTTCTCCTTCGGCGATGCAATGATGATTTCTTAACTCTCGCAGGCTCCCCATATTGAAATGGGGGAGCTGTCCGTAGGACTGAGGATCGGAAAGAAAAAGATAAATCAATCCTCCGTCAGACCTTATGGTCTGCCACCTCCTTTTCTAAGGAGGCCAAGATAATCGCTAACGTCAGCCGTGTAGGGTGCGGCGATTTTCGACGCACCGCAACACCGTGCCCAAGGAATGTCGACAAGCGCCATTCCCTACAAGTCGTTGCCGTCGGCTTAATGCCCTCCTTGCCTAAAGTAGGACAAAGCGGTGGGAGGATTTATCAGTAGTAAATTCCTGTTTTGAGGAGGTATAATATGGGTAATACATTTGCTTCACTTCATATTTTAAATTCAGATTTTGATGAAGTTGACTGTGCTCTGTCAAACTATCAGTTTGAGGGCAAAAAGAGATTGGAGAAAGAGGGAGAAGCACTAAAAGAGAAGCTCAAATCAATAGAGCAGAAAAAGAGCAAATTTCTTCAAGCGGCGATGTTAATGGATTTTTTGAAGAAATATAAACTCCCAAAAGCTGAGTTTTTCTGCAAAGAGCAAGGTGAGTTTATCAGTGTTTTTTCAGACTTTTTTCAGTGTGAAAATATAAGCGATATTGCAAAAGAATATTTTGAAAGTTTTGATTGTATTGTTGTTGCGGTGGCAATGACAGATAATGTCTTTAATTTAAGTATTTATAAAAATGGCGAATTACTTGACAGTATGGCAATAGGTGACGGTCAAGATAAATGCAACTTGGATGGAAAACATCTATCAAACCAAAACGGTCAGAATTATCTGATAAAGCTTGAAGAATTAAATGCAGTCAATAATCCTGAAGAAGCAGTTGACTTTTTCACCTCAAATATAAATTTGCAGATTGACCCGAAGAAAGTAAATTTAAACGATAAATCTGTCAGAAAGTATGTGTATTAACAGAAAATAATAGGAGGCAAACAATGTCCTTTAAAATTATAAAATACGAAGGCAAAGCCCGTCGCGGTGAATTTACCACCCCTCACGGAGTTGTGCAGACCCCTGCGTTTCAGAATGTTGCCACTTGCGGCGCAATCAAAGGCGGTCTTGACGCCTTCGACCTCAGGAATATCCGCGCTCAGGTTCAGCTTTGCAACACCTATCACCTCCACGTAAGACCGGGTGATAAGCTCATTAAAGAGCTTGGCGGTATCCGTAAGTTTACGGGCTGGGAAGGTCCTGTTCTCACCGACAGCGGCGGATTTCAGGTCTTTTCTCTTGCAGGTCTTCGCAAAATCAAGGAAGAGGGTGTAACCTTTTCTTCTCACGTTGACGGCAGACGCATTTTTATGGGCCCCGAAGAAAGTATGCAGATTCAGTCAAACCTCGCTTCAACCATAGCAATGGCCTTTGACGAATGTGTTGCAAACCCCGCAACTCACAAATATTCCAAGGATTCCTGCGACCGCACCTACCGTTGGCTTGTGCGCTGTAAAGAAGAGATGGAGCGTCTTAATTCACTGCACGATACACTCAACAAAAAGCAGATGCTTTTCGGCATCAATCAGGGCTGTGTTTATGATGACCTCAGAGTTGAGCATATGCAGCGTATTGCCGAGCTTGACCTTGACGGCTATGCAATCGGCGGTCTTGCCGTTGGCGAGCCAAAGGAAGATATGTACCGAATAATTTCAGCCGTTGAACCGTATGCACCCAAGGATAAAATCCGTTATCTTATGGGTGTGGGCACCCCCGGTAACATCCTTGAAGCTGTCAGCAGAGGAGTTGACCTTTTTGACTGCGTTATGCCAAGCCGCAATGCCCGTCACGGCCACCTTTTCACAATGAACGGCATTATCAACATCAACAATGCAAAATACGAAAAGGACGACACACCTATTGAAGATGGCTGTCAGTGTCCTACCTGTCAAAGACATTCAAAGGCATATATCCGCCACCTTTTCAAGGCAAAGGAAATGCTTGCAATGCGCCTTTGCGTAACACATAATCTCTGGTTTTATAACACCCTTATGGAAAAAATCAGAGAAAATCTTGATAACGGCACCTTTGAAGAGTTCAAAAATAAATACGTCGATTTGCTTGATACAAGAATTTAAATGTTAAAAAACACTTGCAAATTGTCAATAATTAGGTTATAATCAAAAAGATATTTTTTCGGAGGTTATAAAAATGGGCAATAATATGATTTGGATTTATCTTATCGGTATGGTAGTACTTATGTATTTCCTCACCATAAGACCCCAGAAGAAAAAGCAAAAAGAAGAGCAGGCAATGCGCGATAACATTCAGGTAGGTGATGAAATTACAACAATCGGCGGTATCATCGGCCGTGTTGTTACTGTTAAAGAGGATTCTATCATCATCGAAACAGGCGCTGACAAAAACAGGCTTAAGTTTGCCC
>JAGBHX010000066.1 GCA_017935265.1 Clostridia bacterium
ATATATGCGCCCTTGCCGAAGCGCTCTGTGTATGTAACACCGTGATAGCTGTCGTCAGGAGTGGTAAGACCGGGGAACTTATCGTTCTGAGTCCAGTCGAAGTTACCGCTGTCAACAATAACACCGCCAACCTGAGTTGCGTGACCGTCCATATATTTGGTGGTTGAGTGTGTTACAATGTCTGCACCAAACTCAAAGGGACGGCAGTTAACGGGAGTGGGGAAGGTATTGTCAACAATCAGCGGAACACCGTGAGCGTGAGCAACCTTTGCAAAAAGCTCAATATCAAGCACATCAAGTGAGGGGTTTGAAAGAGTTTCGGCAAAAACAAGCTTAGTGTTTTCTTTAAAAGCGGCGTTGAGCTCCTCTTCGCTTGCGGTGGGGCTTACGAAAGTGAAATCAATACCGAGCTTTTTCATCGTTACAGAGAAAAGGTTGAAGGTTCCGCCGTAAATTGCGGCAGAAGAAACAACATGGTCACCTGCTGAGCAGATGTTGAAAACTGAATAAAAGCTTGCGGCCTGACCTGATGAAGTGAGCACAGCGGCAACGCCACCCTCAAGGGCGGCAATTTTTGCGGCAACTGCATCGTTGGTGGGATTCTGCAATCTTGTGTAGAAATAGCCTGAAGCTTCAAGGTCAAAAAGCTTACCCATTTCTTCGCTTGAATCATATTTATATGTGGTGCTCTGATAAATAGGGAGCACTCTCGGTTCGCCGTTTTTGGGAGTGTAGCCTGCGTGGAGGCAGTTTGTATTTATACGATATTTACTCATTTTTATATCTCCTTAATAAATTTATTCATAAGCTCGTAGCCTGCATCAATATAAACGCCTGTGGCCTTTGCGGTTTCTTCATTGATTGAAGCAACACCGCTGTCTTTTTCTTTGGATTTGTGATAAATCATATAAGGCACGGGGTCAGATGCGTGGGTTTTGGTGCTCAAAGGTGTGGGATGGTCGGGAAGAATCATAATTTTGTAATCCTCGCCGATTTCTTCAAGTCCCTTTAAAATAATCGGGAGCACACGTGTGTCAATGTATTCAATAGATTTAACCTTGTTTTCAGGCTCAAAGCGGTGGCCGCACTCATCGGGAGCTTCAAGGTGAACATAAGCAAAGTCGCAATCTTTTTTCAACGCTTCCACAGCGGCCTCTGCCTTGCCCTCAAAGTTTGTGTCAATGTAGCCTGTTGCACCCTCGACGTCAGGCGTCTGCATATCTGCCGCCTGGCCGATGCCCTTGAGCAGGTCAACGGCTGAAATTACCGTTCCCTTAACGCCGTAAAGCTCTTCAAACGGAGTGAGCATGGGCTTTGTTCCCTCGCCCCAGAACCACACGGAGTTTGCAGGGCGCTTGCCCTTGGCAACGCGGGCCTTGTTGACAGGGTGGTCTTTGAGAACATCATAGCTCTTTTTCATTATATCAATAAGCTTCTCGGCATTTTCACTTTTTGAAAGATAAGGACCAACCACCTTGTCGGAAATATCGTGAGGGGGTGTCATTGTGCCGAGGTCAGTTGTTCCCTTGTGGTGAATGAGGCAATGGCGATAGCTCACGCCGCTGTAAAAGTCAAACTCACCGCCGCCGAAAACAGACTGAACGCTTTCAATAATCTGTGCGGCTTCTTCGCTTGAAATGTCACCTGCAGAATAGTCAACCATTGTTTTGTCATCATAATTTTCTTCATCAGACACGGTAACGAGGTTGCAACGAAGAGTAATATCATCATCTGCCATTTTAACGCCGATGCTGATAGCCTCCAAAGGTGAGCGGCCTGTGTAATATATCTTGGGGTCATAGCCCATAACGGTGAGGTTGCCGATTTCACTGCCGGGCTTGAGACCTTCACCTATCGTGCGCACAAGACCAACCTCGCCCTTTGATGCCATACTGTCAAAGATCGGCTTGTTTGCCACCATCATCGGTGTTTTGCCGCCGAGAGCATCAACGGGATAGTCAGCCATTCCGTCATATAAAACTACTACGTATTTCATCATTTCGCCTCCGTAGATAAAATCGAAAAATAATTCATTATATTTTATCACGAACAAACACAAATTTCAACACATAAATAAAAAACCGACAAGCTGAATGCTCATCGGTTTATATGCAACTTTTATACAGGCTGCTGCTTTGCAGTTTTTCCGCAATACCATCCTATTGTTCCGTCTTTTTTTGCAATACATCCTTTGGAGCTTTTAAAAATCACTGACAGCTTGTCACCTTTTTTAACCGGCAAAAGATAATCAGTATAATCAAGACATTCGGTTTCATTTATGATATATGCATTGGGAACGTACAATCTGCGGCCGCTTTTTATATGTTCAACAAAAGAGAATTCTTCACCTTTGTCCAAAATCCTTATTTCTTTATTAAGCCAGGATATGTATATAGATTCATCATTTGAGCTTTGCTCCTCAACTGCATACACAAACGGGATTTCGTCATAACTCATATGCGATATATCATCAACAGAGCAGTTTATATCCGGGATAATAAGAAGGTTCAGCTGACCGTCTTTTTTCACCCCACAGCCACCGTCTATTGAAATAATTTTTTTATTGCGGTCAATAATCGGATTCATCTGCGGAATTTCTGAGCCGTATAAAACAACAGGCCAATGACCTGCAACAACATATTTGTCAAAGCGGTGAGAAGTTCTCTGTGCAAAAGCATCGTATTTTGTAAGCTCAAACACACTTTTCTTTGAATTTTCAGAAACATTCTTTTCCCTTAACCCACCGTGAACAAAAATATAATTTTGAGTTTCGACAACTGTAGGCAGATCGGCGAGAAACTTAAACTCATTTTCAAAACGAGTTATAACAGCTTCCTTTGCTTTCAAAATATCTTCGGGGGTATTTATTGCAAAGCCGCATTCAGCCGCAAGCTCCTCATAAAACGATGTACCTGTCCACTGCCTTAAATTTGAAATATAGTTGTAAAAGCCCTGCACATTTTCTTCCGACAGCTCATATATCAGCTTCAATCTGTATGCATCCACATTGCCGATAAGAGGTATAACATTCCCCTGTGCGCAAAACTTCATAACATAACGCAAGGTTTCAAGGTTTTGGGGACCTTTTTCGATTATATCCCCAATAATAAACAAAATGTCGTCTTTACCAAACGAGGCTTTTTCCAAAAGCTTTTCAAAATAGGAAAGATGACCGTGTATGTCACCGATAACGAGAATTCGTTTTCCTGACTCTACGTTTATCTGCTGAATTTTAGTTTTTAATTCTATCATCGTACGCCACCTTTTTAAGCTTTCTTTGAGCCCGGTTTGTCGCGTTGATTATACCATATATATCGTTAAATTACAACGACGCAGATTTGTTGCAACTAAGCAGAATTTTCAACACATAAATCTTGAAAAAAGGTTTGCTATGTGGTATCATTCTTCTGTTGTTATTTTTGGAGTGACGGTATGATAAAAGCTTATTTTGAAATGTTTGAAAGGGACAGGGAATTTTCCACCCGCCAGACAAAAGAGGATTTTTGGCGCAGCGCCTGCATAGATATTGTTATCTGGGCAATAATTGCGTTGCTTGCAATTATTTTTGCGGATATGCTGATTTTCTGGGGTGCCGTGGCCGTACTTTATTTGGCGGTAACTTTTTCCGCCCGACTTGCGCTGTGGTTCAGAAGAATGCACGACACGGGAATAAAGGGAACCTTCTCGCTGGCATTTCTCATCCCCGTTCTCGGTGTGCTCGCATTACTGTTTATCTTTATGTCAGACTCTCAGCCCAAAAACAATGCTTACGGCGAATATGTTAAGCCGACAAAGAAAAAAATAATCCGCCCGTAGCACAGTTGGATAGTGCGTCAGACTCCGATTCTGAAGGCCGGGGGTTCGAATCCCTTCGGGCGGGCCAAAAAACCGACTTGTTTCGACAAGTCGGTTTTTCAATGAAATCCGCCTTACGACGAGTGAAATATTACTTCGTTATATGAAACAGCTTCGCTATGAAATATTTGCTTAACAAATGTTTGAAAGGCGAATTTGTTTTACATCGAGCGAAGCAAAATATTGTTCCGAAAAAACGACTTGTTTCAGCCTTGATTAGTTTGCGAAAATGTCATATAATGTGTTCGGCAAGAAAGTTTTATTATTAAAGAATGAGCATTGCGGAGAATACAATGAATAAAATTACAGAAATAACAGATTTTTCGGCACCTGAGTTGGATATATATGCACGGTTAACCGAGGTTCAGCTATTGAACAGAGAATTCCCCGAAAAAGGCCTGTTTATCGCAGAAAGTCCGAAGGTTATCGGCAGGGCTCTTGATGCAGGCTACGAGGCGGTTTCGTGTCTTATGGAAAAAAGACATATTAACGGTGAAGGTAAGGAAATTCTTGCAAGAATAAAAGACGTTCCTGTTTACTGCGCAGAAGCCGATATCCTGACACAGTTGACAGGCTTCAAGCTCACAAGAGGTATGCTGTGTGCGATGAAGCGCAAAGCTTTACCTGATATAAAAGAAATCTGCAAAAACAAAAGCAGAATAGTCATACTCGACAAGGTTATGAACCCGACAAATGTAGGTGCCATAATCCGTTCTGCCGCGGCACTTGGAATAGAAGCAGTACTCCTCACGCCCGGATGCTCCGACCCTCTTTACAGGCGTGCCGCAAGAGTAAGTATGGGTACCGTGTTTCAGATTGAATGGACATTTTTGCCCGATGACAGCCTTGACGAAATTAAAGCTCTGGGATTTAAAACCGTTGCTATGGCGTTAAAGGACAATTCTCTTTCCATCAGCGATTCAAGGCTGACAGACGAAAAGAGGCTTGCCGTTGTTATGGGCACAGAGGGTGACGGACTTTCTGCCGAAACTATATCCGACTGCGATTTTACTGTAAAAATCCCGATGCACCACGGTGTTGATTCACTCAACGTTGCCGCCGCTTCCGCTGTAGCATTTTATCAGCTTGGCAACAGACCAAAAGGCGACTGACAAGTGCCGAATTTAATTTTTTGAAGGTGATTTTATGCCCGAAATTTTAGAAGTAATAATGATTATCAGCTTTGGTGTTTCCTGGCCGCTGAACGTTATCAAGTCATACAAAGCCCGCACCGCAAAAGGCAAAAGCCTCGGCTTTTTGTGCCTGATTATTTTCGGCTACATAGCAGGCATTACATCAAAATTTATCAACCCTGCTTTTATGGCGGACATTTCACAAAAGTGGTATGTTTTGTTTTTCTACTTTTTAAATTTATTTATGGTAAGCCTTGATTTGATTATTTATTTCAGAAACAAAAAGCTTGATAAGGAAAATGCAAAATGAAAGTTTTATCAATCGGTAACAGCTTTTCTACCGATGCCCACAAATGGCTTCATAAGCTGGCAGAAATAAACGGAGTAAACCTTGAAACCTCAAACCTTTTTATAGGCGGTTGCTCACTTGAAACCCACTGGAAAAATTTCACTGAAAACAATGCTGACTATTCTTTTGAAATAAACGGCAACGAGGGTGAAAAGATGATAAGCATTACCGAAGCGCTTGCTTCAGAGAAATGGGATGTTGTCACATTTCAGCAGGCAAGTCATTTCAGCGGAATGGAAGAGACCTATGAGCCTTATCTCACAAGCCTTGCCGATGCAGTAAAAGAAGTTTTGCCGCAAGCGAAGCTTTATTTTCATCAGACCTGGGCTTATGAAACCGACTCACTCCACCCCGGATTTGCAGACTACAACCACAGTCAGCAGGAGATGTTTGAGCGCATTGTTTCCGCTTCACAAAAAGCGGCAAAAGCAATCGACGCAGAAATTATCCCCACCGGTTCTGTTGTTCAGAAATTACGTAAAACCGTACCCGAATTTGATTATACAAACGGCGGAATTTCTCTTTGCCGCGACGGGTTTCATCTCTCTTTCGATTACGGCAGATTTGCCGCGGCAACCGTGTGGCTCCGCACTTTGACAGACAAAAAAATCAAGTGCGATGCCTTTGAAGATTTTGACACCGCACTGCTTAATAAAATTTTAGAAGTTGTAAACATCATATAAACAAAAACGCCACGACAGAAAACTGCCGTGGCTGAATTTTTGTTTTATTTTCTGAGCTTTGCAAGAATCATATTTGCGCAATCAATCTGATTGGGGATGTTGCCGTTTTCGTCACGAACTCTCCAGATGTCGGGAGTGATTTCGTCAGCAACGTAAACCTTGCCGTTTTCGTCATAACCGATTTCAATCTTAAAGTCTATAAGAGTAAGGTTCATTGTAGCAAGCTCTGCTTTGAGAACTTCACCAACGCGAACGAGAACATCAATAGCCTCGTCATACTGACCCTCTTTAAGCATACCCTTCATAAGGCAGATACGCTCGCTGATGAGGGGGTCGCCCTGTTCGTCACTCTTGAGAGTAACTTCTGTGTAGGGAGGGTTGAATTCAATACCTTCTTCAAGGTCAAAACGGCGGCACATGCTGCCTGCTGTCTGATAACGAAGAACAAATTCAAGTCTGGGAACTGTGAGATTGCGAACCTTCATAAGGCCCTGGCTGATGTCACCACCGAGGTAATGTGTGGGGATACCGTTCTTTTCCATAAGTTCAAAGAAGTAAGTTGAAACCTCAAGGCCAACCTTACCCTTACCTTCAACACTGCCGCCTACAGAGTTTGAGCCGGGGTCGAAAACACCGTTTTCACCTGTTGCTGAATCTTTAAAGAAAAGATGAACAATGCCGGTTTCTTCATCAAGAAGAACGTTTTTGGTTTTTCCTTCATATAACTGCTTCATAAAAGGAGCTCCTTCCAATATCGCCGTCTGCCAAAAGGTATGCTGTCACGATAAATTTATTTTGGGACATTCACAACCCATAGCCGTATTATAGCACAACAATATTTTATATATCAATAAAAAAATTCTCATTTTTAAAATTTTTATTTCATTTATAATAATTTGCTTTTCTAAGGCTTTTCTTTTGTTATGTATTTACAAAAAATAAGCCTGCAAATTGTCCGTCTGCCCAAAGTTTTTGTTTAGATTGAAAAAATGACCTGCTTTTGTTATAATATTGAGTGTGATCAGAAAACAAAAAGGAGTGAAAAACTTGAAAGAAAAGCTTTCTGAATTATGTTTTAAAGTGCTGAAATTTATTTCTTCTTTTTTGCCTTTAAAAAACACTGTATTGTTTGAAAGCAACCCTGACTTTGCTGATAACGCTCTCCCTGTTTATCATGAATTGTTAAAACGACAGCTTAACAAAAAATATAAAATAGTTTGGCTACTTAATAGCAACCATCATAATTTAAAATTACCCGATAATGTATATGCATTTGAAAGAGAAGGTTCAATAAAGAACAGATTCCGGTACTATTGGTTAACCTCGCGTTCTCGTTTCATTTTTGACTCAAATATTTTTGTCCAAAAAGTTCACAAAGAACAAATACGAATTCATTTGAAACACGGGCTACCAATGAAAGATGCTTCAGACTACACAAAAACAATCGGAAATCTTGACCTGCTTTGTGTTCCGTCGGATTTTTGGATTGATGTTTGTTCAAAAGAGCATAGTATTTCCAAAGATCTTATTAAGCCCTTAGGATTCCCTAGAAACGACGTTCTTTTTCCACAGCCTCACAAACACAAAACAGTAATCTGGATGCCTACATTCCGCAGACACAGCCGCGTACCATCCATAGGAAGCGGCTTTGACTACAACTCAATTATGCCTTTTGGTCTCCCCAACATTTCTGATTTTGAACAGCTACAGGAAATAAACGATCTTTTTAAGAAAAACAACGCCTACCTCCTCATTCGACTTCACCCCGCACAGGATACATCGGGAATAAGTCTTTCCGATATGTCAAACATAAAAATATGCAACGACGCTTTCATAAACTCTCACAACACTACACTTTACAAGCTTCTCACATACACAGATGCACTGATTTCTGACTATTCTTCAATTTATTATGATTATCTTCTTTTAGACAAACCTATTGCTCTTGCCACATTTGACTTTGAGCATTATAAAAAGCACAACGGAATTTTGGCCCAAAGCTATGAAGAGTTCAAAAAATTATTCCCTGCGTTTTTTATCGAAAAATATTCTGATTTGATTTCATTTTTTAAAAATGTTTTTGAAGATAATTCCGATGCTTACAGGTGCGCTCCCGCAAAGAAGAAATACATGGGCAGCTGTGACAATCGCTCAGCAGAAAAAATTGTCAATTATCTTATAGAAAACTATAATTTATAAAGGTTGTGGCACTATGAACATTGCTTTAATTCTGAGTGGCGGTGTAGGCAAAAGATTTGCCGCAAATCTGCCCAAGCAATATAATCTGATTAACGGTAAACCTGTAATCGACTATGTCATCGAAGCCTGCATAAAGTCAAAGCTTACCGACAAAACAATCGTCGTCTGTGATCCTTCCTGTAAACAGTTCAGTAAATATCTTGAAGGCGGCGAGATTGAAACCGTTATAAACGGAAAGGAACGATACGACTCACTTAACAACGGTGTGGAATACATAAAAGAGCATTATAACTGCAAAAACATCTGTATCCTCGATGCTGCAGCACCTCTGGTTTATCCTGACCTGATTGACGATTATTTTTCAAAGCTCGAAGAATATGGTTGCGTAATTACCTGTCAAAAGATCACAGGTGAATTAGGCAATTTCGAATACGACATTTTGTCAAGAGATAAATTTTATATGACTCAATCCCCCGAGGCTTTTAATTTTGAACTTATAAAAACACATTTCAGTCCGAGTTTTTATTCATCTGAACTTGCCAACCAATTACCCAAAAGCACGAAAAGATATTTAAATTTTGATTTCAATTTCAATCTTAAAATCACCTACGATACAGACCTTGTGTGTGCCGAGGCTCTACTCAATCATTTCGGCAACAAATAGCCGTCTTTGTCACTTGCTAAATAAGAAAATATAAGTTATAATAGCACCATCACTTTTTTGAAAGGATATATGTTATGTTAGCTTTTTTGCAGCAGATTCTCGCATTTGTTTTGGCGTTTCTCCAGACTGTTATTCCCTTTGTCAGCTATTCTCCTGCACAGGAGGACGAAATTCTTTTGAATGTTGCGATGATTTCAGACACGCATCTTGATGACCGTTTACCTCTTGGCAAATGTAATCTCGCCTTCGGCCTTAAAGACATTGCCCGCAACAGCACCCCTGCCGATGCAGTTGTTGTGTCCGGAGACCTTACAAACTATGGTGATGAGGCTTCTGTCGCCTGTTTCTATGAGGTGATGGCAAAGCACTGCAAAACCGATCCATCCGGCTGGATCGTTGCCACAGGCAACCACGAAATCGGTCATCCCGAAGAATTTACCAACGAAGAAGCCAGACAGAACTTTATTAAATATCACAAGCAGTACACTAACCATAACATTGAAAACGTTTATTACAGTGCAGATGTTAAAGGCTATACCTTCATTATGCTTGGCGACCAGAGTGAAGACAATTGGGACAGCTGTGACATTTACGATGATCAGCTTGCGTTTCTCGACGCTGAACTGGCCCGTGCAACTGCCGACGGCAAGCCTGCATTTGTAGTTTGCCATGTCCCAGTTGAAGGTGTCAACGGTCAGGACGTTATCTATGAAGACGGTGGGCTTGACACTGATGTTTCCGAAAAAGTTACAGCAATTATGAAAAAATACAACAATGTCGTTTTCATCAGCGGCCACGTTCACACAGGCATCAACGGCCCTGTTTTGCAGAATCTTTTCGGCGAAGATTTCTGTTGTGTTGAAGAACACGACGGCGTCACCTACGTTAATCTCCCTACTTACGGTCTTGTTAACCGTTACGGAATTCCATGGAACGGTATGGGCTTCTGGATGGAGGTTTATGAAGACGAAATCACTTTCCGTACAAGAAAATTCAATACATCAAGATGGTATGCCTATTACGAATTTTCCGTTGAACTTGATTAACAAATTCCCTCTCGATTTATGCAATCGGGAGGGTTTTATTAAAACTTTCTCTTGAAAGGAGCACATTTATGTTAGATAGAATCGCAGATGCATTAGGACTTGTTATCAGAGAGGAATGGGCTTTGAAAAATATTTTTCATTATCTTGGTCAGGCGTTCAGTTCCTTTTCAATCAAAGGCTTTTTTGCAGGCCTGCTTGCTGTTGCTGAAATGTTCGGTATGCTTGCTTTCGGTCTCCCCACAACACCCAGAGGACAAGAGCTTGACCTGACAGACTACAGCCTCGTTTTTTATGATGAATTTGACGGGAATACCCTTGATACAACAAAATGGCAGACAAGAGGCAACGGCCCGAGAAGAGGCGGATATAACGCACCTAGTCAGGTCTCCGTCAAAGACGGCAACCTTGTCATTGCAGGCGAATACCTCACAGACGGTGAATACGGCGAGGGCTGGTATGCAGGCGCAGTAAAAATCAAGGAACGCTACACCCGCGGCTATTTTGAAATCCGCTGTATCTGCAGCCCGGGTGAGGATTTCTGGAGTGCTTTCTGGATTCAGGCCGATGCGCCCTACACTGCGTCCGTTTCAAAAGGCGGTGTAGGCGGAGCGGAAATTGATATTTTCGAAGCCTTCAGCTACGGCAAAAAAGTCGGCGGAAACTCAGTTACCCACACAATTCACTGTGCAGGTGTTGACGGTGTTGAAGAAGGCTTCCAGTCAGCAAATCTCGGCGATTTCTACGGAAATAATATTTTCAAAGAATATAACACCTACGGCTTGGAATGGACAGAGGATGAGTATATTTTCTATATAAACGGCGTTGAAACCACACGTTCAAGCTTTGGTAACGGCACATCTCAGGTACCGGAGGATATTATCGTTTCACTGGAATTCCCCGACAACATCAGCCGAGACAAGGATTTCTACACCGAATTTGTAGTTGATTACGTTAAAATTTATCAGAAATAAACGGTGACACAAATGCTATCTTTTGAATGTGATTATAATTGCGGTGCACACCCGAAAGTATTGGAAAAACTGATTGAAACAAATTTAGTACCTCAATCGGGTTACGGGTTTGATGACTACTCCCAGTCAGCAAAAGAAAAAATCAGACTTGCTTGCGGCTGTCCCGATGCAGACATCTTTTTTCTTGTGGGTGGTACTCAATCAAACGCCGTTGTCATCGACACTCTTCTCAATTCATATGAAGGCGTGGTATGCGCTGATACGGGGCATATCTCAACCCATGAAGCGGGAGCAATCGAGGCTTGCGGTCACAAGGTGCTGACATTGCCAAACCACCGAGGAAAGATTTGTCCGGAAGAGCTTTTGACACTTTTCAAAAGCTTTTATGCCGATGAAAATTATGAGCATATGGTATCCCCCGGTATGGTTTATATCTCACATCCCACGGAATACGGCACGCTCTACACGAAGCAGGAGCTTGCAGAGATTTCTTCTGTATGCCGTGAGTATCATATCCCCCTCTACCTTGACGGGGCAAGACTTGCATACGGGCTGATGAGCAACCAAACCAATGTAACACTCTCTGACGTTGCGGAGTTTTGCGATGTATTCTACATAGGCGGCACAAAATGCGGCACCCTTTGCGGCGAAGCGGTAGTTTTTACAAAAAACAATATGCCCAAGCGCTTCCTCACCATTGTAAAAAACCACGGTGCACTCCTTGCAAAGGGCAGACTTACGGGAGTTCAGTTTGATACACTTTTTACCGACGGTCTTTATTTTCAAATCGGCAGACACGCCGTTAATTTGGCTGAAATGCTTAAATCAGGCTTGATTTCAAAGGGCTATCAGCTCTTCATTGACTCCCCTACCAATCAGCAATTTGTCGTGCTTGAAAACAATATGATGGAAAAACTGAAAAAAGATGTATCGTTTTCATATTGGGAAAAGTATGATGCAAATCACACCGTTGTCCGTTTTGCAACAAGCTGGGCAACCACTAAAAATGATGTAGAAAAACTTCTGGAAATTTTGTAAAATGAAAATTATCAACACTTGCGACGAAATAAAAGCATCGTTTTCCAACGGATTTGATATGAAAATCTGGAGGAAATATGCAAATAAAATATCAAAAGAGCTTCCTCCAAAATGCGAAAACGATGCAAAAAACTATGATTTTAACAAGCAAATTTTGCCCGTTATGGCAGTTGCTTTGAATAACGAAAAGCTCGACCATGTAAGCCGAAACTTTCAAGCTGTTATCAAAACTCTTAATGAAAATCTTTCAAAGCTTTTTAACAAAGAGCCTGATATCAACATAATTCTCTATCTCGGTCTTTGCAACGGTGCAGGCTGGGCAACCACTATTGACGGGAAAGCCACTATCCTGTTAGGGGTTGAAAAAATCATTGAGCTTGACTGGGGCAGCGAAACAAATATGCGCGCTCTGATTTTCCATGAAATCGGTCATTTATGGCACGAGCTTAATGGAAAAATGTTTTTTCCTGTATACACTAAGCGAAGAAAAGCACTCCAACAGCTTTACTGTGAGGGTGTTGCTATGATGTGTGAACACATTCTGTGCGGTGATGACGAGTTTTATCACCAAAACAAAGACGACTGGCTCCAATGGTGCTATAAAAATGAGAATGAAATCAAAAACGAATATCTGCGCAGAATGAACGAAAAGGAAAGCGTTCAGGTTTTTTTTGGAGATTGGTGTTCATACAACGGACATTCCGACGTGGGATATTTCCTCGGGTGCAGGTTTGTACGTTATATGATGAAAACCTATTCTCTTAAAGAGGTTGCAAATTTTTCTTACAGAAAGCTTAATAAAGAATTTATAGATTTTACCGGTATGGTTATTGAGCCCCTTAAATATGAAGACTATCATAAATGCTCCAACATCTGGAATATGAAAGCTCAGCCGCTCTCTGAAAAATGGAGAGATGAAATAGCTTCAGGCAACCGAATGGTTTTTATCTACAAAATCAACGGCGAATTTATCGGCGAGGGTGCATTGGTTTTTGACACAGGCGACCCTGACTATACAATTCCGCACAAGCGTGTTTACGTTTCAAGGATGATTGTTAAAAAGGAATACCGCGGACGCGGCATCGGAAGTGACATTTTAGATTTCCTTATTGCAAAAGCCAAAGAAATGGGCTTTTCCGAAATGGCAATCGGTGTTGATAAAGACAATATTGCCGCATTGAATCTGTATAAAAAGTTTGGCTTTACCAATGTGCTTTTTGACGGTGCAGATGAAGACGGAGAATATTTCAAACTTATGAAAACCTTATAAAACGCAAAAAGACCGCGGTCACAATGACCACGGTCTCATTTTTACAATTAAACTTATTTAAGTTCAACCTTTGCGCCAACTTCTTCAAGCTTAGCTTTGATTTCTTCAGCTTCTTCTTTAGAAGCGCCTTCTTTAACAGCCTTGGGAGCGCCGTCAACGAGAGCTTTTGCTTCTGCAAGGCCAAGACCTGTGATGTCCTTAACAGCCTTAACAACCTTAATCTTCTGTGCGCCTGCGTCTGCAAGAACAACGTCAAATTCTGTCTTTTCTTCAGCTGCTGCTGCGCCGCCTGCAACGGGGCCAGCTGCTACAACTGCTGCTGCAGCTGATACGCCGAATTCTTCTTCTACTGCTTTAACGAGCTCTGAAAGCTCAAGAACTGAGAGAGTCTTCAACTCTTCAACGATTGCTGTAATCTTTTCTGATGCCATTTTAGTCATCCTCCTGAAAAATTTTTAATAAAATAATTTTTGTTTTTAGCTTAAATTAAGCTTCTGCAGGAGCCTCTGCTCCGTCTGAGTTTTTGTCAGCAATAGCCTGAACCGCACGTGCAAAAGATGCGATAGGTGCGCTGAATACATTTGCAACCATAGAAAGCAATACTTCTCTTGAGGGAAGTGTTGCAAGCTCCTTGAGCTTATCGTCGCTGATAACTTCGCCGTCAATGTAACCTGTTTTGAGGTTGAATGACTCAATCTTCTCTGCATACTTGTTAAGTACGCGAGCAGCTGCTACGTAGTCATCGTTGCTGGTTGCGATAGCTGTTGTGCCTTCAAGAGCGGCATTCATGCCTTCAAGGCTTGTGTCTTTGATTGCGAGACCGAGAAGAGTATTTTTAACAACAGTGTATTCAACACCTGCTTCTCTGAGCTCCTTACGCATTGCTGTGTCGTCTGCAACGGTAATACCCTTGTATTCAACAACAACACCTGCGATTGACTTTTCAAGTCTTTCTGAAAGCTGAGCAACAACCTGCTTTTTCTGTTCCAATACGCTTGCGCTTGGCATTTTTTGTTTCACCTCTCTGTACTGTAAGTAAGTGGTGCATATGCGAGAAAATCCCTGCCCACGAAACCGCAGGCAGGGAAATACATACAAAATATCTGTATGTTCCTAACCTCGGCAGGTGGGGTTTACCCATTATGCATTAAGCACCTGCTGTCTTAAGTAAAAAGAACAGCTTAGTTATAATACCACACGGATTGCTCCGTGTCAAGTATTTTTAATTATTCAGCAGTAACAGCACTGGCCTTTGCGGGGTTGATACGAACGCCGGGGCCCATTGTTGTTGCGAGAACGCAAGAACGGATGTACTGACCCTTTGCAGCTGCGGGCTTAGCCTTTTCGATAGCTGTGATAAGGGTGTTGTAGTTCTCAGCGAGCTTCTCTGCGCCGAATGATACCTTGCCGATGGGGCAATGGATGATATTTGTCTTATCAAGACGATATTCGATCTTACCTGCTTTTGCCTCTTCAACAGCCTTAGCAACGTCGGGTGTTACTGTGCCTGCCTTGGGGCTGGGCATAAGACCGCGAGGTCCGAGTACCTTACCAAGACGACCAACAAGACCCATCATATTCGGTGCTGCGATAGCAACGTCGAAATCAAGGAAGCCCTCGCCCTGGATTTTAGCTACAAGGTCTTCAGCGCCGACAACCTCAGCGCCTGCTGCAACTGCAGCTTCAGCAGCATCGCCTTTTGCGAAAACTGCAACTCTAACCTGCTTACCGGTACCGTTGGGGAGAACTACAGCGCCTCTAACCTGCTGGTCAGCATGACGAGAGTCAACGCCCAAACGTACGTGGATTTCTACTGTTTCATCAAATTTTGCAGAAGCGGTTTTAACAACAGTTTCAAGAGCTTCTGCAGGCTCATAAAGCTTTGTTCTGTCAACAAGCTTTGAGCTTTCAACATACTTCTTGCCGTGTTTCATTTCTTAATTTACCTCCCAAATAAGTGGTTAATCGGATTTTTCCTCCCACCAGGGAGCATTAGTCCACTACAGTTACACCCATGCTGCGAGCTGTTCCTGCGATCATGCTCATAGCTGTTTCAACGCTTGAAGCGTTGAGGTCGGGCATCTTCTGTTCTGCGATTTTTCTAATCTGCTCACCGGTAATAGTTGCAACCTTTGTTTTGTTAGGAACACCTGAACCGCTCTCAATACCGCAAGCCTTTTTAATAAGAACAGCTGCGGGTGGAGTCTTGGTTACAAAAGTGAATGTACGGTCTGCATAAACTGTGATAACAACAGGAATGATAAGACCTACATCGTTCTTTGTGCGCTCATTAAATTCCTTTGTGAACGCCATGATGTTTACACCGTGCTGACCTAATGCAGGACCAACGGGTGGAGCCGGGGTTGCTTTGCCGGCGGGGATCTGAAGCTTAATAAAGCCTACAACCTTCTGAGCCATTTCTTGCACCTCCAAAAATATGTGGTTATGGCGGAACATCTGAAAAAATTTATGTTCCTCCCACAGGGAGCCGAAGCTCCATGCGTAAAAATACGCATATAATTAAACGGCGGACCGTTAATTATCAGTGTTGATTAGTCGGCAATGGGTTCAACCTGGTCAAGCTCAAGCTCTACCATAGTTTCCTTGCCGAAAAGAGCTGAGACGGTAACGCGAACCATATTGTTTTCTGCGTCAATAGCTTCAACTCTGCCTGTGAATCCGTCAAAGATTTCGTCAATAATGTTAACTGTATCTCCGACAGCGTAGTTGACCTCAACTGTGCGCTTTTCAACGCCCAAGCGATAAACCTCTTCCTCAGTGAGGGGGGTAGGCTTGCTTTCGGGGCCTACAAAGCCCGTAACACCTCTGGTGTTTCTGACAACAAGCCAGGCTTCATCGCTGATAACAGGAAGGTCATTGTCGTCAAACTCAACGGCCATTTTAACCATTACATAGCCGGGGAAGAGCTTACGCTCAACCTCTCTGGTTTTGTCTTCCTTAACCTCAACAACAGTTTCGGTGGGAATTTTAACCTCAAGAATGAGGTCCTGCATACCGCGGTTTTCAACGACTTTTTCAATGTTTCCGGCTACTTTGTTTTCATAGCCACTGTAGGTATGAACAACATACCATCTGGAGTTATTAGACATTGCTTTTCCTCCGAAATCAGCCAATTTTAACAAGATTATTCAGCACTTGCTTCGTCTGACTTTGCTTCATCAGTTTTCTCTGTTTCGGCGCTTTCGCTCTTTTCTTCGTCAGCTGACTGGCTTGTCTTGTAGTTTGCTGCAAGACTTTCAAGTCCGCTCACACCCTTGGAAAGACCAAGGTCGATTGCGAAAACAACCAAACCGATAACAACGATTGAAACAAGTACAACGAGTGTGCTTTTAAGAACCATCTTAGCACCGGGCCATGTAATCTTCTTGATTTCACCTTTGAAATCCTTGCAGAATTTTACAATAGCTTTGCCCGCACGTTTAAAGGGGTTGCCCTTCTTCACTTTGGGAGCTCCGGCCTTCTTTTCTTTAACGGCCTTTTCAATCTTTTCAGCAGCTTCGGATTTTTCATGTTTAGCCATAAATGTAACCTCCGCTTACTTTGTTTCTCTGTGGAGAGTGTGTTTCTTGCAGAATCTGCAATACTTGTTCATCTCCAACCTGTCCGGTGTGTTCTTCTTGTTTTTCATTGTGTCATAGTTGCGCTGTTTGCACTCCGTACACGCAAGGGTAACTTTTACTCTCATATCGGCACCTCCGTTTAACCGGGTTTTACCCGGAATTTTAGCCTCCCTCTTGTCAAAAGCTCTACCCTGTAAGCTTTTGAATCAGGGCACAAAAAAAGAACCCTCTTTAAGAGGTACGAGTATTTTACCATCTATCCCCCTTTTTGTCAAGAAAAATTTACAAAAATAATTTATTTTTTTTGTTTATTTCAACAAGTTGTGTTTGCCGCTTGTTCTGCACACCAAATATATGCCTGAGCCGTTTTACTAATGTATAATTACGCTTTGACAATCAAATAAAAAATGATATAATAATGAAAAGAGCAAGGAGGTGCAACAATGACACAAAAAGAAAGCAAGCCCTTTAACTGGTATGCGATAATGACCGTTGTCGGATTCTTTCAGATTATCACAGGGTTTACCGTCTTACTGCAAAAAGAGGAGTTTGACTGGATTCTTGCCGCGGTGTTGCTGGGATATATATTTATAGAATACATTTACTTTTTTGTTGCAGCCGCTTTTTTTGAGCAGAAACATATGGAGCTTGAGGTCATCGGCTTTTTTCTTTCGGGAATAGGGCTGACGGTTTGCGCAAGCGTCGACTCGGGTTATGCCGTTAAGCAGGGCGCCGCGATTCTCCTTGGACTCATTGTTTTCATTGTGATGCTTGCGGTTCTGCGCCGTTCAGACATTGTGATGAAGCTGAGAACGCCTGTCGGTATTCTTGCCGTGTGTCTGCTTGCGCTGAACATAGTTCTTGCCGAAACCACCAACGGCACCCTCAACTGGATTGAAATTGCAGGCTTTTCCGTTCAGCCGTCGGAAATAGTCAAGCTCGCGTTTATTTTTGTGGGTGCGGCATCGTTGGACAAGCTTCAGCGCACCCGAAGCATCACAAAATACATTTTATTTTCTATGGTATGCGTGGGCTTTCTTTTTCTTATGCGTGACTTCGGCACAGCACTCGTGTTCTTTTTCACTTTCATTATAATAGCATTTATGCGCTCAGGCGATTTCAGAACAATTGCGCTCATCTGCGCCGGTGCAGTTCTCGGCGCAATTATGATTATTTATTTCAAATCAACCGTTGCTGCCCGATTTACAACCTACCGCCACATCTGGGATGATATGTACGGCAAGGGTATGCAGCAGACAAGAACTCTGATTTATTCCGCAAGCGGCGGTCTTTTCGGCTTGGGTATCGGCAAGGGCAAGCTCAAAGGCACATTTGCCTCTACCACCGACCTTGTTTTCGGTATGATTTGCGAAGAATGGGGGCTTATTCTCGCTTTTGTTATTATGCTGTGCTTCGCGGCTCTTGTTATCTATTCTGTTAAAACCGCCCGCGACACACGCTCGGCATTTTATGCCATTGCAACCTGCGCCGCGTCAGGTATGCTCCTTTTCCAGATGGCACTAAATATTTTCGGCGTAACAGACCTGCTTCCCTTCACGGGAGTTACTCTCCCCTTTATCAGCCGCGGCGGAACAAGTATGCTTTGCTCCTGGGGACTGCTTGCTTTTATAAAATCGGCAGACATTCACACTTACCCCAAGCTTTCTCAGACCATTCTGCCGGACCATCCTCTTTATCCCGATGATATTCCTGTTACCCAGCGAAGGAGGCGACCGGTTAAATGAACAACACCACCAGACGCGCCTACGTTCTCTATGCTGTTCTGATTGCATTTTTTATCGGCTTTATCATTCTTGCATATATGTTTATTTCCAACGGCTCTGACTGGGCAACCAACAAGGCCAACCGTCACCTCTATTCTGACGGAAGCATTTCTGCCGCGGGAGCAATTTATGACCGCGACGACGATGTGCTTGCGCAAACGGTTGACGGCAAGCGCAGATACAGTGAAAGCTCTTCTGTAAGAAAGTCCACTCTTCACACAATAGGCGACCTCAACGGATTTATCGCAACAGGTGTGCAATATACTTACCGCCACACCCTGACAGGCTACGATTTTGTCAACGGAATTTCATCTATCGTTCAATACGGCAAAGGCAACAATATTCACCTCACAATTGATTCCGACGCTTGCGAAATGGCATACAAAGCCCTCAACGGCAGAAAGGGTGCAGTGGGAGTTTACAACTACAAAACAGGCGAAATAATCTGTATGGTTTCTGCCCCTACCTATGACCCCAAGAGCAAGCCTTCCGACATTGATACCAACCCAAAATACGAAGGCGTTTATCTTAACCGCGTGCTGTCGGGTCTTTACACCCCCGGCTCCACCTTCAAGGTAATTACCGCCGCAAGTGCCATTGAAAATATTCCCGACATTTATCAGCGCGAATTTAAATGCACAGGTGAATACGACACAGGGGACGGTAAGGTCATCTGCAACAGCACGCACGGCAAGGTGAATTTTGAGCAGGCACTCAACCGCTCCTGCAACAGTGCATTTGCTCAGATTGCCATTGAATTGGGCGAAGAAAGGCTGAGTGCAACCGCAAAGGAATTAGGCTTTAACATGAATCTTGAGGTTGACGGTGTTGCTTCCCCTGCAAAGTCAATGTTTGATGTGAGTAACACAGCTATGGTGGATTTGGGCTGGGCAGGTATCGGGCAGTACACCACCCTCGCCAACCCATATCAGATGATGACCGCCATGGGCTGTATCGCAAACTCAGGTGTTGCTGTTGAGCCGTATGTGGTTGATTATGTTGAAACACCAAAGCAATTCAAAAAAGAAACACAGACTCAGGTAAGCGAAGAAATTTCTCTTCCTGCCGATGTAGCAGACAAGCTAAGCGCAATGCTTCGCTCAAATGTTGTAAATTATTACGGCGACAGCAAATTCCCCGGCCTTGAAATGTGCGGCAAAACAGGCACGGCGCAGATTGACGACGGCGAGCCTCACTCCTGGTTTGTGGGCTTTTCACAAAACGCTTCTACCCCTTACGCGATAGTTGTTGTGGTGGAAAACGGTGGCGCAGGCCTCAGGGCCGCGGGCACGGTGGCCAACAAGGTTATGCAGGAAATCTGCAAATAAACACAATTTATTGTGTATCACCAACAAATCATTCACTAAAGTGTTGGCATAATTAACAAAATAAACATTGTATTTTTTAACCAAAAAGAATTTATTTTTCTTTTTTAGAAATTAAAACTTATTTTCTTGTGTTAGTATTACTATAACAAAGTGTATAACTTTGCAAATTATTCGCACAAAAGTGCAAAAGGAGAAATTAGCAATGAAAAAGATTTTGGCAGTAGTTCTCGCTCTTGTTATGACATTAGCTATGGGAACAGCCGCATTTGCTTACGTTGAAGTTGCTCCCGGCCAGATTTATGTTGGTCCCGCAGCTGCTGAATACCTTGCAAATCCCGGCGACACAGTTTCAATTGACATCCGTTACGCAGGTAGCCCCAATGAAACAGACGGTTATCCCACAGAAGGTTCTGTTGTTGTTCCTTTCTTTGGTACAATCGGTGATGTTAACTACAACGTAGTTGAGAGCGTTGCTCTTACACAGGAAGCTATTGATGCCGGCGTTAAACTCATCGGTGTTGAAGGCACAGCAACTCAGGCTGAATCATTCACCGCAGAAGAACTGGGCGAAGTAGCTCTCGTTTCTGCTTTCTCATCATACTTCACACCTGAGGATGGTCTTCTTTTCGGTGCATTCATGATGCCCGCAAGCCTTGTTGGCGCAGACTTTAACGTTCTCACAATCACAACTAAGGTTGCAGACGACTGGGAAGTTATTGACTACGTTGCAACAACACCTATTGACATTGCTTTCATGGCTTGTGAAAACGCTATCAGCGAAGGCTTCTTTGTAACTGCTGATGAAGCAGCTGCTATCGAAGCTGGCACAATGCTTGCAGACGAAGCAGCTATGGAAATCACACTTGCAGGTGTATTGGGCGAGCAGAACA
>JAGBHX010000067.1 GCA_017935265.1 Clostridia bacterium
AGAAAAGTCAAAGGGCACAAAGGTATTCGCTCTCGGCGGCAAGATTGAAAACACAGGTCTTGTTGAAATCCCCATGGGCACAACTCTTCGCGAAGTTATTGAAGACATCGGCGGCGGCATCCCCAACGGCAAAAAGTTCAAGGCTGTTCAGACAGGCGGTCCCTCAGGCGGATGTATTCCTGCAAGCCTTATTGATACAGCAATCGACTACGACAACCTCACAGCTCTCGGCTGTATGATCGGTTCAGGCGGACTTATTGTTATGGACGAAGACAACTGTATGGTTGACATCGCTAAGTTCTTCCTTGACTTCACAGTTGATGAGTCCTGCGGTAAATGTACTCCCTGCCGTATCGGTACAAAGAGAATGATGGAAATTCTTGAAAAAATTACCGACGGTAACGGTACTCTTGAAGATCTTGACGAGCTTGAAAGCCTCGCAAACTACATCAAAGAGAACTCACTTTGCGGCTTGGGTCAGACAGCTCCCAACCCCGTTCTCGCAACACACCGCTTCTTCCGCGATGAGTATATTGCTCACGTTGTTGACAAGAAGTGCCCCGCAGGCGTATGTAAGAAGCTTTTGAGCATCACAATTGATGCAGATAAATGTAAGGGTTGTACTCTCTGCGCAAGAAAGTGCCCTGTTGGCGCAATCAGCGGAACAGTTAAGAATCCTCACGTTATCGACCCCGCAAAATGTATCAAGTGCGGCGTATGTATTGATACATGTAAGTTCGGCGCAATTTCAAAAGGTTAAGGAAAGGAGCGTGTCATAATGGAAATGGTAAATATTAAAATTAACGGCATGCCCTTGAGCGTGCCCAACGGCAGCACAATTCTCGAAGCTGCAAGATACGCAGGTATCGATATCCCCACCCTCTGCTATATGAAAGAAATCAACGAAATCGGCGCTTGCCGTATTTGTATGGTAGAAGTTAAGGGCGCAAGAAGCCTTGTTTCTGCTTGCGTTTTCCCCGTTAACGAGGGTATGGAAATTTTCACAAACTCAGAAAGAGTAAGAAAATCAAGAAAAACAACTCTTGAGCTTATCCTTTCAACGCATAACCGTGAGTGTCTCTCATGTGTAAGAAGCGGCAACTGTGAGCTTCAGGCTCTCTGCCTTGAATACGGTGTTGACAACCCCGGCCGTTTCGACGGTGCTCAGCCCGAATATAACTTCGACGCTTCAATGCCTCATATGGTAAGAGACAACAGCAAGTGCGTTCTTTGCCGCCGCTGTGTTGCTGCTTGCGCAAATCAGGCAGTTTCAGTTATCGGCGCAAACGCCCGTGGCTTTGACACTCACATCGGCTCAGCATTTGAGCTTGACATCAACAACTTTGCTTGTATCGCTTGCGGTCAGTGTATTGTAAACTGCCCCACAGGTGCTCTTTATGAAACAGATGACACAGCAAAGGTTCTTGCAGCTATCAACGACCCCGAAAAGTTCGTTGTTGTTCAGACTGCTCCTGCTGTTCGTGCCGCTCTCGGTGAAGAGTTCGGTTACGAAATCGGCACAGACGTTGAAGGCAAAATGGCTGCAGCTCTCCGTCGCCTTGGCTTTGACAAGGTGTTCGACACCAACTTCTCAGCTGACCTTACAATTATGGAAGAGTCACACGAGCTTGTTGAAAGAGTTAAGAACGGCGGCGTTCTTCCTATGATTACTTCCTGCTCACCCGGTTGGATCAAATACTGTGAGCATTATTATCCCGACCAGCTCGACCATCTTTCAACCTGTAAATCTCCTCAGCAGATGTTCGGCGCAACCATCAAAACATGGTATGCACAGAATATGGGTATTGACCCCGCTAACATCTACAGCGTAAGCGTAATGCCCTGTACTGCAAAGAAATTTGAGGTTGGCAGAGAAGACCAGAGCGCATCAGGCTTTGCTGATGTTGACGCTTCAATCACAACACGCGAGCTTGCAAGAATGATCAAGGGCGCAGGCATCAACTTCCGCCTTCTTCCCGAAGAGCAGTTTGATAATCCTCTCGGTGAGGGTACAGGTGCTGCAGTTATCTTCGGCGCAACAGGCGGTGTTATGGAGGCAGCTCTCCGTACAGCAGTTAAGACTCTTACAGGCGAAGAAGCAGCAGACCCCGAATTCACAGAGGTTCGCGGTATGCAGGGTGTTAAGGAAGCAACATATTCTGTTGGCGGTCTTGATATTAAAGTTTGCGTAGCAAGCGGTACAAAGAACGCTAAAGCAGTTATGGAAAAGGTTAAGTCAGGCGAATGTGATTACACATTCATCGAGATTATGGGTTGTCCCGGCGGTTGTATCAACGGCGGCGGTCAGCCTCACCAGCCTGCTTCTGTTGTTAACTCAGTTGACATCAAGGCTCTTCGTGCATCAGTTCTTTATAAGAGCGATGCTAACAAGGATGTTCGTGTTTCACACGAAAACAGCGCAGTTAAGAGAGTTTATGATGAATTCTTCGGTGAACCCGGTAGCCACAAGGCTCACGAGGTTCTCCACACAAGCTACGTAAAGAGAAGCCTTTACAACGACTAATTAAAGCACTTACGGCTCAGGGTAAAACCTGAGCCGTTTTTTGTTGCAAACATAATGAATAAGTGATATGATTTAATTAATAAAACAACGGAGTGATATTTATGGGAAAAATTGTTGCCATCGGCGGCGGAAGATACGACAACGGAGAAATTACAAATATTATCGGGGACATTGTTTCCCTTTGCGATAAAGAAAGCCCGAAAATGCTGTTTTTGCCCACGGCAGGTTATGACGATATTGAGGGTGACCAGTATATGGAGCAGGCTTTCCGTGATAACGGATGCACCACCGACAGGCTGTTTTTAACCGACAAGACTCTTACGGAAGAAGAGGTAAAAAATGCAATTCTTTCTTCCGATATAATATATGCAGGCGGCGGAAATCTTGAATTTTTGATGAACACCTGGAAAGAAACCAAGGCGGATAAATATCTGCGCGAGGCATATGAAAAAGGCATTATCCTTTCGGGCTACAGCTCAGGGGCAATGTGCTGGTTTGACTCGGGCTATGACGACTGCGGACCCGACCACAGCTTTGTTTTTATTGAGTGCCTCGGTATTCTGCCCTTCTGCAATTGCCCCCATTTTCAGGGCGGAAATTGGCCCAGCTTCGGTGAAGCAATCAAAACCCGCGACGAATACGGCATTGCCGTTGACAACGGTGCGGCAATCGTCTTTAACGAGGGCGAGGTTTACTGTGTAAACGGCAACGAAGACGGCGACGTTTATTTCATCGACAAAAAAGACGGCTATAAGCAAATCAACATCACAGAAAATGCAGAAATTGTCAAAAATTTTCTCAACTGATGCAATAATCTGACTTTTTTATTCGTGTTATGGGTGAAAGGAGGAATGGTCATGACCGTTTTTATCAGGGGAAAGGACGCTTTCTCATATGCTTTCAAGCAGTTTACCGACACCGTTTACCGTGTTGCTTTGCATAACACCGTTAATTCTTCCGATGCGGAGGATGTGGTGCAGGAGGTTTTTATCAAGCTTCTTGAATCAAACAAGGCCTTTAGTGACGGCGAACACCTTAAAGCCTGGCTCATTCGTGTGACCGTAAACCTTTGCCGTGACAAATTAAGAAAATCAAACCGTGAAACCCTTGTTGAAAACGCTTTTGCGTTTAAAACAGGCGAAGAAAAGCCCGATGTGATAGAGGCGGTGAAATCGTTGCCCGAAAATTACCGCAACACCATTTACCTCCATTATTATGAGGGCTACACTGCAAAAGAAATCGGAAAAATTCTCGATGCCAAAGAAAACACGGTTTTGTCATGGCTCAGCCGCGGCCGCGAAGCCTTGCGAAAAGAACTTGACGGAGGTTTTGACGATGAATAAAAAAGATTATATCAGCGCGGTGGATAAAATTACCGCACCAAAAGAGCTTCTTGATAAAATTGAAGCACTTGACCCGCCCGCCGGAAAGAAAACTCCTGTGTGGAAAAAAGTGACGGCGGTTGCCGCCTGCTTTGTGGCTGTGGTGGTCGCTTTTTCGGGCATTATGGGCTCAACCCTCAAGGCCGAAAGTGAAGACGGAGCCGATATGTTTGCGGATAACGGCAGTTACCGCAATGAAATGTATGCCGATGATATGTCAGGTGCTGTTACGGACGAATCTGTTCATATTCAAACTAAGCCTTCCGCAGGCACAACATCAAAGCCTGCAGACAACCGCAAGATTGTTAAAACGGCAAACATCAGCATCCGCACCAAGGAATATGACGTCTTTATAACTGCCCTCAATCAGAAGATTGAGCAGTACGGCGGATACATTGAAGCTTCGGAGGAATACAACTACTCAACCGCTTCCAACAGAAACGCTAATATGAGAGTGAAGATTCCTGCCGAGAGCCTTGATAAATTTATTGAAGAGCTTTCGGTAATCGGTACGGTTACTTCAAAGAGCGTCACAAGCAGTGACATAACCGACAGCTATATCAACGTTGAAAGCCAGATTAAGGCTCTTGAAACCGAAGAAAAAACACTTCTCGGCATCCTTGAAAAGGCTCAGAGCCTCACCGACGTAATTGAGCTTCAGCAACGCCTTTCACAGGTGAGGGCAGACCTTGACACCCTTAAAACCCAGAAGCAGCAGTATGACGGTATGGTAAGCTTTTCGGGTATCACTCTTGACATCAACGAGGTTGACAGGGTGGTTGAGGGTGATGACACCTTTTTTGGCGAAATTAAAGAAAAGCTGATGAATAATCTCTACGATTTGGGAGATTTCTTCCGCGAGCTTGCAATCAACCTTATTGCCGCATTGCCGTATATCGCAATTATCGGTGTGATTGCAGTTGTTGTGATTGTTATTGTTAAAAAAGTAAGACGCAGATAAAAGGAGGTCCTTTTATGAAAAAATCTCTTAAAATTATCTTCTCTGCGTTGGGAGTTGCAGTTGTTCTTTGGTTGGCTGTGTTTGCCGCGGATTGTGCAATGACGCTCAATTTGAAAGAACCGATTTTTGCAGTTCCTCCGTCGATAACAGCCGACGACGGCGGTTCAGGTGCTTTCAGAGGCTTGGGCTATACCGTTGAAGTAGAAAAATATCTTGATGCAGAGTACGGCACGAAAATAGTAAGCGTTGAAATGAAACTGCTTGGCAAAACCGTTGCCGCGGCCATTGAATAAAAAATAATCCGCAGGATTTGTTTCCTGCGGATTTAACTATTTTATAGCCTCGTATATATCGTCTATTGAATCACACACAAGGTCGGGGACAAGATTTCCTTCGCTGTTTGCGATTTCTTCTCTTGTGGTTCCACCTGTGAGCACCGCCACAGACAAAACCCCCGCGTTGTTGCCGATTGCAATGTCGGTGTAAAGGCGGTCGCCAATCATACACGCCTTATCAAGGGGGATACCTGCTTTTTCACTTGCCATATAAATCATTGTGGGGTCAGGCTTGCCTGCATAGTGAGGCTTTTTGCCCGTTGCCGCTTCAATGCAGGCGGTGATTGCTCCGCAGTCGGGAATAAATCCGAACTGTGAGGGGCAGGCGAGGTCCGGGTTGGTGGCAATATAATCAACACCGCGGTGAATAAGAATACAGGCTTCCTCAAGCTTTTTGTAGGTAAGCTCTGTGTCAAAGCCCACCACAAGCAGTTCAATGCCGTCTTCCAATTGGTCGGTGATGTTAAATCCCTCGTCGAGAAGAGATTTTTTGAAGGAGTCTGTGCCAACAACGTAGGCTCTTTTGTTTTTGCCGTATTTTTTTTCAATATAATAGGCGGTTGCCTGAGCGGAGGTGAAAAAATTGTCCTCCGCAGCTTTGATGCCGATTGCGTTGAGGCGGGGAATATAAGTTGCAACGCTCTTAGAAGAGTTGTTGGTCAAAAACATATATTTGCCGCCGTTTTCAACAACCGCATCCAGAAAATCAAGGGTTTTGCCGATAAGCTTTTCGCTGACATATAACGTGCCGTCAAGGTCAAGCAAAAAAAGCTTTTTATCCTTTAAGCGGTTCAAAAAATCACGCTTTCTTAATTTTTTTTGCTTTTCTTTCTTTTTCGTCAAGAGTGATGTAGAAAGCAAATTCCCATACAGTGACGGCAAACATCATAATCATTGCGCCGAAAACTGCACCGCCCATTGCAAACACGTCAACGGAAATTGTGCCCTCAAGCAGGCTTGAAGCAATGGCGGCAATTCCGTTGGTTGTTCCGTCTTCGCCCATGAGGAAGGATGCAATGAGGTTAACAATGTCGATTGTGCCGTCTTTGAGGGGGGTACATGCTGGTGCCTAACCTGACCGTCACAGAGAATGTTGCGCTGGGCATGCGCCAGATGATGGATGGCCGCGACGGCGATACAACGCTGGACAAGTTCAAGCGCGCAGTAAAGCTGGATCTGGCCT
>JAGBHX010000068.1 GCA_017935265.1 Clostridia bacterium
TGAAGCTGATTCGGCTTGTTTTAAATTTGTCGGTTCTGACGCTGACAAGTCTTACACCGTCGGCAATTTCATAAATCGTCATACTGACCTCCAAAGAGCAAAGATATAATATTACTATTTTACCATAAAAATATTAAAAATACAATATAAAGCAACTAAAACCCTGTCCTACTAAGAGAACAGGGCTTCAGATATTATTTCTTCAGTCTGATAACGTTCCAGCTAAAGGGTTTAAGCTCTGCGGTAAGAGTGGCTGAGTCAACCTCCGGAACGGGATTGTTATGAGGCTTAACCTTCACATTATCAAATGTGTTTTCATCCTTTTTGTGATAGCCGTCCATTGAAATAAACTCAACAGCCTTATATCCCTCAAAGCCGAGAAGATTTACGTCAAGCACTGCGCTTTCGTCAAGACTCTTGTTAACACAGAATATTGCCATTTCTTCGTTTTCTTCGTCGTAGGTTGCAATAGCTTCAAGATACGGAACATCCGTAAACTCCTTGCAGTCATACTTGGGGCAATCAATCAAAGGAAGAAGAGCACTGCCTCTGCCGTAGTTTGAAAGATGCATAAAGGGGAAGAAAATTGTCTGTTCAAACACACCGCCGCCCGTTTTGGTGAAAATGGGGGCAATTACATTCACAAGCTGGGCAAGGCAGGCAATTTTAATTCTGTCACAGTGGCGAAGAAGAGTGATAAGCATTGAACCCACGAGAAGAGCATCTTCAAAATTATAAATGTCTTCAAGCAAAGGCGGTGCAACACTCCATTTTTCAAAGGGAGCATTGTGGGAGTGATACCATACATTCCACTCATCAAAAGAAAGGTTGATTGTTTTCTTTGAACGCTTTTTGCCCTTAACGTAGTCAAGGGTACAGATTACGGAATAAATGAAATCCTCAAGCTCCATTGTTTTGGCAAGGAAGGACTGAACATCATCACACTGGTTGCCGTAATACTGATGAAGTGAAACGTAGTCAACGCTGTCATAAGCAATATCAAGGCTTTGAACCTCCCACTCGCCGAAGGTTCTCATTCCCCTGCTTGATGAGCCGCAGAGCACGGTTTCAATGCCGGGTGAGGTCCATTTCATAAGCTTAGATGCTTCAAGAGCAGTTCTGCCGTATTCAACAGCAGTTTTGGCACCCATCTGCCAGCCGCCGTCCATTTCGTTGCCGAGGCACCACAGCTTGATGTTATGAGGCTCCTGAACGCCGTGGCTCTTTCTTAAATCAGACCAATATGTTCCGCCGGGATGATTGCAGTATTCCACAAGGTTTCTTGCTTCTTCAGGGCCTCTTGTACCCAGGTTAACTGCCATCATACATTCCGTGTCAGCTTTTTTACACCAATTCAAAAATTCGTTTGTGCCGAATTCGTTGGGCTCGGTTGTTCCCCATGCAAGGTCAAGGCGGCGGGGTCGGTTTTCAACAGGACCGACACCGTCCTCCCAATTATAGCCCGAAACAAAATTACCGCCCGGGTAACGCACAATGGGAACATTGAGCTTTTTAACCAAATCTATAACATCTTTTCTCAGTCCGTTTTCATCTGCCGTGGGATGGCCCGGCTCATAAATTCCGCCGTAAACGGCACGACCAAGATGCTCAATAAACGAACCGTAAATACGCTTGTCAATATCTCCGATTCTGAATTCTTTTGCAAGAGTTATTTTAGCTTTCATAAATTCACCTACTAAAACTTAGTGACTTTATTTTATCAACTTTATCTGAATAAAGCAATAGAAAAAAGCAAAACCCTCCTTGAAGGAGGGTTAGAAATTTACTTTTTCTTTTTGGTGTTTTCGCTGAAAGCAACGGGTTTTGTGTGCCAGATGTCCTGAGCATATTCATTAACTGCACGGTCGGCAGCAAAACGGCCTGCTCCTGCGATGTTCATAAGCATCATCTTGTTCCACTTATCTTTATTAGTGAAAAGCTTTTCAGCCTCAGCCTGAGCACGCTTGTAATCGGCAAAATCTGCAAGCACCATATAGGGGTCGTGGTGAGTGATTGTTGCACCGATTTCGGGGAAGGTTTTTCCGTTGATGCCTGCGTTGATGAAGTCAATCACCTTTTTAAGCTCGGGGCTGTTTTGATAATAATTCATCGGTGAATAGCCGTCACGCTTGAGGTTGTTAACATCAGGAGTGCTCATACCAAAAATCATAATGTTGTCGTCGCCGACAGCTTCATGAATTTCAACGTTTGCACCGTCCATTGTGCCAAGAGTGATTGCGCCGTTGATCATAAGCTTCATATTGCCCGTACCGCTAGCCTCGGTGCCCGAAAGTGAAATCTGCTCGCTGATGTCAGCCGCAGGCATAAGCTTTTCGGCAAGAGTTACGTTGTAATCTTCAAGATAAACCACCTTGAGTCTGCCGCGCATATCGGGGTCATTGTTGATTAAATCTGCCAATGCGCAGATGAAGCTGATGATTTTCTTTGCCATAAAGTAGCCTGATGCGGCTTTGGCGGCAAAGATGTAGGTGTGGGGAATAAAATCTCCGTCGGGGTTTTCCTTGATTGCAAGGTATTTTGAAACAATGTGGAAAGCATTGAGGTGCTGACGCTTGTATTCGTGAAGTCGCTTAACCTGAACGTCAAAGATTGAGTTGGGGTCAAGGTCAACGCCGTTTGTCTTTTTAACAAGCTTTGCAAATTCCTTTTTGTTGTTGAGCTTGATTTCGGCAAGCTTATCAAGAACCTCTTTATTGTCTGCAAAAGCGGTAAGCTTTGAAAGCGTTGAAGCGTCATAAACGAAGTCGCCGCCGATGAGCTCAGTGAGATAAGCTGTAAGCTCGGGGTTTGACTGGCAGAGCCAACGTCTGTGAGCAATACCGTTTGTAACATTTTTGAATTTATCGGGTGTTACTGTATAGAAATCGTTGAACACGCTGTCCTTAAGAATCTGCGAGTGAAGTGCAGAAACGCCGTTTACACTGTGGCTGCCTGCAACACAGAGGTTAGCCATTCTGATGACGCCGTTGGAAACGATAGCCATTCTCTCAACCTTGCCGGCATCACCTGTTGCGTTCCAGATGAAGCTGCGGAAGCGGTTGTCAATTTCTTTGGTGATTTCATAAATTCTGGGAAGAAGACGTTTATATAAATCTTCGGGCCAGCATTCAAGAGCCTCTGCCATAACGGTGTGGTTAGTGTAGGCAACAGTTTTTGTAACAATATCCCACGCATCGTCCCACTTGTAGCCGCATTCATCGAGGAATATTCTCATAAGCTCAGGAATTGCAAGTGTGGGGTGAGTGTCGTTGATGTGAATTGCAGTCTTCTGAGCAAAGTTTTCAAGCGTTCCGTAGTGGCGGAGATGGTTGTTGACAATATCCTGAATTGAAGCAGAAACAAGGAAATACTGCTGGCGAAGACGAAGGCTCTTGCCCTCAGAATGGTTGTCGGCAGGATAAAGCACCTTGCTGATAA
>JAGBHX010000069.1 GCA_017935265.1 Clostridia bacterium
CCTTACAGATGAGTGACTTGTCTTCGTACATAGTGATATACCTCGTTTCTTTTTTTCGGCCCAATGGGGAGTTGCACCCCGTCATATGTGATCAATGTCCTACTGTGGATGGGTCACACGTTTCTTGCCGCCTTGATTTTATTCCTTGCTCTGGTGAGAGCATTGTCAACCGATTTTGTGCTGATGCCGAGATTTGAAGCAATTTCTTCATAGCTGTCGCCTGCAATGTGGCGCATCAGAACGCTGTATTCAAGGTCGGTAAGCTCATTGTCTATGCAGGATTTAATCTGTTTCATTTCCTCTGCCATAAAAACAACACGCTCAGGGTCGTGAGGATTCACACCTGTGAGCTCAACCTCGTCAATGGGAACATAGCTGTTAAGCGGCGTGTGCTTTTTGCGGGACTGGTTGCGGACGGCATCCGCGATACTGTTTGCAATGCACGTTTCAGCATAAGTTCTGAACCGCACATTCTTTTCGCCGTCAAACCCGAACACAGCCCTTACCACACCCAGCAGACCCTCTTGAATAAGGTCGTGACGAGTCATTGCGCCAAGGTCAGAAAACTTGCTTGCCTGAACCTCGATACAAGGCATAAGACTTCTGATTAAAACCGACATAGCCTGCTCATCACCTGCAACGGCGGCCGCCACAAGCTCATTATCATCACTGTAATGAAGCATTCGGACACCTCGCAGATAATAAGTATATACTGATGATATTACAAATAAAAAATAAAGTCAACATTTGTTCAGAAAGTTTTCACTTAATCACAAAAGAAGACGCCATTTTTTGTGCATTTTTAATCAGTATTTTCGACATTTTATGTCAATATTTTAACGAATTGCACTTTTTTCGGCATATTTTACTTTTATAACAAAATAAGCATAAGGTGTTGAATTTAAGCAAAAAATATTATACAATATCAGTTATATAATGAAAATATATTTCATTGGAGATGATTTTATGGCAAATCTCGGTTACGTTAAGGTTGCGGCGCTCAGCCCGAAGGTGAGTGTTGCTAACCCGATTGCAAACCTCAGTGAAGCAATTATTTCAATAAAAAAAGCACAGGCCGACGGCTGTCAGATTGTATGCCTGCCTGAGCTTTTCGTTTCTGCTTATTCCTGCGGCGACTTGTTTTTTACCGCCACGCTTCTTAGCAAATGTGAAGAAGCATTGGGCAGTCTGCTTAATTTCAGCGGTGAAAGTGACACAGTTATCATAGTGGGTATTCCCGTAAAATCAAAGGGACATTTGTATAACTGCGCCGCCGTGATTCAGAAGGGTGCAATTCTCGGTGTTGTGCCTAAAATGTATCTTTCAAACAGCCACGGTTTCAACGAAAGCCGTCATTTCCGCGCCGGTGAAGATTGCGAAGAAACAGAAATCACCCTTTGCGGAAAATCCGTTCCCTTCGGAAAGCTTCTGTTTGAAGCCGATAATTTCACCTTTGGTGTAGAAATATGTGAGGATCTGTGGGTACCTGTTTCACCCTCTGCAACAATGGCTCTCAACGGTGCAAGCGTTATCTTCAACCTTGCGGCAAGCAACGAAATTCTTACTAAAGACGAAGCAAGAGAAAGCCTTGTGCGCCAACAGAGTGCAAAATGCGTGTGCGCTTACATTATGGCTTCATCGGGCGTTGGCGAAAGCACCACCGATTTTGTTTTCTCCGGCGATTGTATGATTGCCGAAAACGGTAAAATGCTTTCAAGAAGCAACCGTTTTTCTCAGGAAAGCGGTTACATCTCCGCCTGCATTGACGTTCAAAAGCTCAGCGCATTGCGCAAAGGTAGCTTTGGTGACAACCTGAAAAACTGCGGAATTGACATTCAGTACAGGTCAATTAAGGTTGATTTGCCAAATCTTGAAGAAAACCGCATTGACCGTCACTACCCTGCCGCACCGTTTATTCCTGCAGACAAAGAAACCAGAGCAAAGCGTTGCCGAGATGCCCTTGACATTCAGTGCGCAGGTCTTGCAAAAAGAATGACTCACACCCGTATCAGCAAGCTGGCTATCGGAATTTCCGGCGGACTTGATTCCACCCTCGCCCTGCTTGTGGCTCACAAAGCAATCAGGCTTCTCGGACTTCCCGAAGAAAATATTATCTGCGTAACGATGCCCGGCTTCGGCACAACCGACAGAACCTACACGAACGCTGTTGAGCTCATCAAAGCAACAGGGTCAACGTTTAAGGAAATTGACATCAAAGCCGCTTGTATTCAGCATTTCAATGACATCGGTCACGATGCAAATATTCACGACATCACTTATGAAAACACCCAGGCAAGAGAGCGCACACAGATTCTCATGGACATTGCCAACAAAGAGGGTGCGTTGCTTGTGGGCACAGGCGACCTGAGTGAAATGGCTCTGGGCTGGTGCACATATAACGGCGACCATATGAGTATGTACAGCGTGAATGCAGGCATACCCAAAACTCTTGTGCGCCACATTGTGAAGCACGTTGCCGAAACCGAGGGCGGTGAAATTGCAAAAATTCTCACAAGCGTGCTCGATACACCTGTGAGCCCTGAGCTTCTTCCGCCCGACGAACAGGGACAGATTGCACAAAAAACAGAGGATAAGCTCGGCCCGTACTCCGTTCATGACTTTTATCTTTATCACTTTGTGCGCTTCGGCTATGAGCCCGAAAAGCTTCTTTTCATTGCAACAAAAGCCTTTGACGGACATTATACAAAACAGCAGCTTTCCGATTGGCTCAAGCTCTTTTTAAGAAGATTTTTCATCAATCAGTTCAAGCGTTCCTGCGTGCCTGACGGCCCCAAGGTGGGCACAATCGGTCTTTCGCCGCGCGGTGATTTTGTGATGCCGTCAGATGCAGATTTTTCAGTTTGGTTGGATTTTTAATATGACAGGATTTATTTGTATAGACAAGCCTGAGGGAATCACCTCTTTCACCGCAGTTAACAAGCTCAGGCGAATTTGCGGGGTAAAAAAAGCAGGTCACACAGGCACTCTCGACCCGATGGCAACAGGCGTGCTCCCCATTATGATTGGTGGCGCAACGAGGTTTTCGGAGTTTATCCCCACCCACGATAAGGCGTATGAAGCCGATATTTTGCTTGGTGTTACCACCGATTCCTACGACATAACGGGCGAAGTGATTGAAAAAAAAGATGTTGCCGTGACATATGATGAATTTAAGGCTGTGCTTGACACCTTTGTGGGGGACATTCAGCAGTATCCCCCCATGTATTCCGCTGTTTCAAAAGACGGTGTTCGCCTTTATAAGCTTGCACGCCAAGGCATTACCGTTGAGCGCGAGGCAAGAAATGTAACAATTAAATCTGCGGAGATTGTTGCTCACCCACAAGAAAACATTTTCACCGTGGCGGTTTCCTGCAGTGCAGGAACATACATACGCTCCCTCGCCTTTGACATTGGTGAAAAGCTTGGTTGCGGCGCTTGCCTGAGCAGATTGAGAAGAACCTGCGCCAACGGATTTGAGCTTGACGATTGTGTCACATTTGAGGAGCTTGAAGAAATTGTCAAACACGGCGAGCTCGAAAGCAAAATCAAATCCGTGGACAGCGTGCTTGAAGTGTACCCCAAGGTGACCGTTACCGAGGCGCAGAGCAAGCGTTTTTCAAACGGCGGCGGACTTTTTACCCAGAGAATACGCGGATTTAAAGGTCACGGCATTTACAGAGTTTATTCAAATGAAAACGAATTTTTAGGTCTCGGCAAAGCCGAAGAAACCGGCGAAACTCTTGAAATTGCAAAACTGCTTGTAAAATAAATATTAAAAATCAGAACATTTGTTCGATAAAAGTATTGACAACCCGGAAAATGTTGTCTATAATGTAAATTGTGGTTAATACCACATGGGGGAACATAAAGGACTTTCTTTAAAAATGAATTTTAGTTTTAAAGGAGAATTTTATGTTAATTAAATATAAAGATGCAGCATACAACAACAAAATTGAAGATTTAAGGAACAACGGCTACACCGTTAATTTTGTCGATTTCGATTATGATGACTTCGTAACGGAAGAAGGCAATCCCGTGCCGTTTATTGAGCTCCAATTGCCCAACGGGGGAAAAAGCTATAAAGATTACACGGCAATTGTGGCTTGGTCGGATTATCTTGAAAATGATGACCCGAATGTTAAACGCACATATAGCGGCATGCCTGTTCCGAGCAGCCTCACAGTTCAGGACGGCGACACACCCGTAAGCTGTTACTTCGTGCTTGAAGACACGGCAACAGAGGGTGTTGTCAGATTCTCATTTGCCGCCACAAGTCAAGGACCGTTTTCAAATGAAGATTTCAGCGATTTCGTAGGCAATGTTGATGGTCTAATGTTCATTGAAGGGCATGAATATGCTCTTGACCCTGACACATCATTGATTGTTCCCAACCTTGAAGCGTTTTTTGCTCAGGCGAGCGGAGCGGCAAATTTTCAGCTCGATATCGCAAACAAAACCAAGCTTTTGTCTTTGGGGGATAACGAAGCTTTTTCGGCATACAGATATTATAAAATAATTCCGAGCATACCGCACGGCGAATCATCTGTAATTGAGTTTGACGGCACGAGCTATCACACCGAAAACAGCTCGTATCAGTTGTTGCCTTTGCCGATTGAAGTAGTATTGAATCTCAGAGGCTATACTGAGGATGAGCTTGAAACCACGGATGTAGCGGAAATTTATCAAACTGCAGAAGAAAACAGTTCTATTTTTGAAGATACTGTTACAAACGAGGCGTTCGGTTGTTTACATTTACAAGAGCCATTGATTTATCCTATTTCAAGACCTCTGACTTTGAGGAGCAATATCCGCATTGTGGGCAACGGCGGAACTATTATGGCTTATAATATGGTAAACAACAGCGGAACTTATGTTGCCGAAGAAATGGCAATTATCGATAACACCAACCTTAATGCACCGGTTTCAAACGTAACTTTCGCAAGCATTACTTTCAGAGGAACATTTCCGTTTCGTGATGCAAATAACAACCCTATTAGACACGACGCTGATGTTTCTGACATCGAAGCCGGTTTTGCGGGCGATACATGTATCAAAACCGATTCCGGTAAGCCTATGCTGAAAAACTTAAAATTCGAGAAGGTAACTTTCACGGGCTTTAAATATGCAGCTCACACGGTAAGTGAAAATGATGTTTTGCCGGTAGAAAGTTCCAACTGGCTGTTCAACAACTGCGAATTCAACAATGTTGAAACAGGCTTTATGCTCACATGGATTCGCGGCGTTACCATTACTAACAGCCACATCGACAATTCTGCCTGCATAGGTGACAAGCACCACTGTGTGTATATTGCCCGCGGTTGCTCACACATCACTGTTGACAATTGCCTTCTTGAAAATTCAATCGGTGCAGGCATTGACGTCAGCGAAGCTGCCGAGGTGGATGAACGCAAAAAAATGCACCACTGCACATTCACAAATCTTCAAATCAGAAATTGTTGTATCGGCGTAAACATCTCTTCACCGTCGGAATACATCACCGTTAAAAACATTTTTGTCACCAACGTTGCCAGAGCGTTGAGACTTGCTAACTGCACCGAGGTTGTTGTTGATAACTTTAATGCATCAGGCTGCTTTTACTTTGAATATATCCGCAAGGATGAGGGAGGTGAAACCCGCTGGCTTAATTCATCTTCAGAATGGGTAGCAATTGCAATTCACGGTTATGTTGAGGCAACAATTTCCAACAGCTTTTTCAGCACAGGTGGCACAATGTTCTCAAGTCACACCTCTGGTTTATTGTCTGAGGAGTTTAATTCTAAGGCTATCCACACAAACCTTGAGTTCAAAAACTGTACTTTCGTAAGTACTTTTTCGGAATACAAGTTAGGCTCAGACGGAGTATCATATTATCAGCCCGGTGCAAGTCTCGGAGTTAATAACAGTGATTTGACCCAGCCTTATGTTTATAATGTTGATTTCCATAACTGTAGGTTCTTTATGAATTCCGAAAACAATAAACATACTATGATTTCTTTGCGTGGTTCCAAAGAACCAACCTCTAACTATAATTTCAACAATTGTCTTATTGCTTATCGTGATGGTAACGGCAACCCAAATGACGATGTTTTGAGTTATGATAAACATGGAAATCCCGAAATAACTATGCCCAACAGCTATTTCATTTCACCTGAAAAAGGCGCTTTTGCTAACATAATCAATTGTGTTTTCTATAAAAATCGCCAAAATTCAAGTAACTCATCTAATTATGGTTTTATAAAAAACGAGTATAGAGATGATAATGATGAGTTAGTTGCCAGATATAGAATTGAACCTGATGTTGATTGTGAAACTTTCGCGAGCACCTATATTAAAGAACTTAATTAAGCATTAAAAAGTACGGAGGTTATTTTATGAAAGGCGCATTAAAAGGATTTTTGTCAGTTTTGTTTGCAGTTATTTTTGTATTTGCAAATGCTATGGTGTTTTTCGCCGCACCAAGCACTGTTGATTTGACTTTCACAACCGATGACGATATCGGCGGCTACAGAGACAACAGTCTTGTCGGTTCGGTGACTATCGATATTGATGATGCAAATTCAACGGTCACAATTCTTGATTATGCTTTTTACCATTGCACTAATTTAACCTCCGTTACCATTAAAAGTGAAGGAAATGTCATGGTTGGAGAGAAAGCTTTTGCTGCTTGTCTGGCTCTTGAGGAAGTTTTTTTTGATGTAAAAGGAACTGTTACCGTACTTACCGAGGCTTTTTCTTGTTCGGCAATGAAAACAATAAACTTGACCGGCATAGGTCATCTTGTCATCAAAGGAGACTGTTGTTTTGCTGAATCAGGTCTAAAAGAGGTTCATATTCCCAACAATACCAGCTTTGAAAAGTTTTTTGCAAACTATACGGATGAATACTATGGCACATATTCATGGCCCACACAATTGTTCTTCAAATGCGAAGATTTGGAAAAAGCTACGTTTGATCATGAAAAATTGAGGTCATATACATTTATTGATTGTATCAACCTGAAAAAAATGTATGTTTCTCAAAACACAACAAAAGTTGAAGACAAATCTTTCGGGCTCAAAACAAATGGTGATGTAGTAGAAGGCTTAACCGTCTACGGTTATACTGCTTCTGCTACCGAGGAATATTGCGATAAATATGGTCTCAAATTCATCCCCGTTGACAGTGCCGAATTTAATACAATAACCTCAACTCAATCTACCGATGCTACGGTTGGTGTGCCGTCGGCTGTAACACTCAGCGTTGCGGGTTTCCCCGAATCACTTAAATTAGAAAGTCCTTTATGTTCTGAAGTTATCTTCAGCCGCGAAGACGCTGAAATTGTTACATCGGAAACAGGTGAATTATGGACAGTTGACCTCACCCCCATGAGCGAAGCTGACACCTACATCGTCACCGCTGACTACGGTCTTGCAGACCTTTGTGCAACAGACGAAATCACAATATTCGCCGAGGAAGATACAACTCCCCCTGTTATCTCCGTTGAAACAGCAACCCCCGCTGTTATGGGCGAATACGCAAAGGTAAATGTAACCGTTAAAAACTCACCCGAAGCAATCCGCTTTGTGGATGATAACGTTACAACAATTGCAAGAGAAGATGCAGTTATAACAGAGAATGACGATAACACCGAAACATGGGAAGTAAATCTCCTTGTAACCGGCAATGAACAACAACTTACGGTTTTTGCAAAAGACGAAACGGGCTGGCTGACACAGGGAACTGATTTCACCCTCAAAGCAAAGGTTATCGATTATTCAACAGAAATATCTGATTTTGCATTTGAAGAAAGTCTCGACGGTGTAATCTACAACGGAATGAACACAATCACCCTCACCACGGCAAACGGAATTTCAAAGGTTCAGTTTATGAAAAACGGTAACACCTGGACTTACACCGAAGACACCGCAGAAGTGGTTGAGGTTGACGGCAAAAAACACTGGACAATCAAAATGAACTTCTGGGCTCTCGGCGACCAGACCTACGACATCAG
>JAGBHX010000070.1 GCA_017935265.1 Clostridia bacterium
AAAACAAGGGCATCGGTTGTTAAATCAGCAAAATTTTTCACAAGCCACTCGCCGAAGCTGCCGTTAATTTCATTAAGTGTTGGTATTCTTTTGATAATATCAGATAAACCCACCAAATACCCCCTCCGTTTGAGTTCTCCGGCTTCTCCTTGAGGAGAAGCTGTCACGCAGTGACTGATGAGGTGTAAAAAGTAAAAAGTAAAAACATTAAATCAACACCTCATCCACCGCTTCGCGGTCCCCCTTCTCCTCAAGGAGAAGGCTTATTCAGTCTCATTAAAATATCCTGACAAACACCGTCGAAATTTGTGTTTATATCATAGTTGGAATACCTCAAAACTCCTACTCCTAAATCAGCAAGAAACCTGTCCCGCTCAGTATCTCTGGCAATTCCTGTTTCTTCATAATGTTGTGAACCGTCAACTTCAATCACAGTCTTATATGAAGCAATGTAGAAATCAACAATATACTTCCAGATAACTTTTTGTCGGTGAACAGTAAAAGGTTGTTTTTTCAAAAAATCATACCACAGATGTTTTTCTTCTTTTGTCATATTTTTTCTGAGATTTTGAGAATACCCGGTTAGTTTCGAATTGCTTCTATCGTTCAAAACTTTCTCACAACTTTTCATTTGGGATTACGGCTTCTCCCTGAGGAGAAGGCTATTTAAGTTCTTCAAGCTTCTTTTTGCAATAATTTATCTGTCTTGCAAACTCTTCTTCCTGAGCCAAATCTCGGTGCTTGTCCAAAAGTTCAATCACTTTACTATATTTGCGCATACGAATAAAAATCAGACAACGATTAAAGACAACATCTTTATCATCAGGGCAAAGCTCATATGCTTTGTTGGATTCTTTCAATGCTTCCTCATATTGTTCAACTGCAAAATAACAGGCAGACAGGCTGATATGAGGCTCAATATCATTCGTTGCATTTAAAGCAACAGCCTTTTGATAATACTCAATGGCCTTTTCAAAGTCGCCTTGCTTTTCATAATACACGCCAAGGTAGAAATATGCGTCAGGGTCAGTATCATCAACCTCTAAAGCTTTGTTAAAATAGTGTAATGCGTTTTCAAAATCATTTTGTGCAAGAAACACACGTCCAAGGTTGAAATAGGGACGGACAAAGCCACTGTTTTCTGTTATCAGTTTTTCAAAAACAGCTTTTGCTTCTTCGTATTTCTTGAGGTTTATGCAGCAACAGCCGATATAATTTTCAACCGAAGCATCTTTGTCTTCAACAGATTCAAGAACCTTCAGGGCTTCTTCGTATTTGCCGTTAAAATACAATTCATCGGCAATATTGAATTTATTATCCATCACATACCCCTCCTTTTATCTATTCTACCACTAAATAAATAAATTTGCAATCAGTTTGTGGGTTTGGTATAATTCTTTTATATTTGAGTTAGCGACAGTCGCCAACTCAGGTAACGAATAATTCGAGGATGGGTGTATATGAGAAGCATTACCTTTGATAAAATCAACATTACAGGCGGTTTCTGGAAAGCAAGGCAGGAAATCAATCGTTCCGCCACAATCAATGCTGTGTGGAACAGATTCAGTGACACAGGCAGAGTCAAGGCATTTGATTTCAAATGGAAAGAGGGCGATGACTGCAAGCCTCATATTTTCTGGGATTCCGACATTGCAAAGTGGATTGAATCTGCGGCGTATATTATAGCCAAAAATCCCGATAAAGAGCTCGAAAACAAAATTGAACGGATTATTGACAGAATCGAAGAGAATCAACACACCGACGGATATTTTAACCTCTACTACACTCTTTGCGAACCGGGCAAAAGATTTACCGACAGAACCTGCCACGAACTTTATTGCCTCGGGCATCTTATCGAAGCAGCTGTGGCATACTATAACGCCACAGGCAAGGACAGGTTCATTAACTTATTGTGCAAATATCTTGACCTGGTTGAAAAGGTTTTTGTTAAAGAGAACTCTGCCGCTTTCGTAACCCCCGGTCACGAAGAAATTGAGCTTGCCCTTTTCAAGCTTTATGGCTGCACAGGCAATGAAAGATGGCTTGACCTTGCTATGTTTTTCCTGAATATGCGCGGCACCGTTCCTCACGACCAAAGCCTTTATGAGGGCACTCACCCCAAATACAGCCAGTCACATCTTCCCGTAAGGGAGCAGTTTGAAGCCGTTGGTCATTGCGTGAGAGCGTGCTATCTTTACAGTGCAATGGCTGATGCGGCATTGACTATGAAAGACGAAAAGCTGAAATATGCCTGCGAAAGGATTTTTGACGATATTGTAAATAAAAAGATGTATATAACAGGCGGTCTCGGCTCAAGCCACAAGGGTGAGTCATTTACCGTTTCCTACGATTTGCCAAACGAAACCGCTTATGCCGAAACCTGTGCGGCAATTTCACTTGCATTTTTTGCTCAGAGAATGTTTATTCTGACAGGTGAAAGCAAGTATGCAGATGTTATTGAAAGAGTTATGTATAACGGCATTATTGCGGGAATTTCCCTTGACGGAATCAGCTTTTTTTATGAAAACCCGTTGGAAATAAATCTTATCAATCACAACCGACATATTTGCGTTAGCAATGGAGAGCGTCTGCCTATAACTCAGCGCAAAGAAGTGTTTGACTGCTCCTGCTGTCCGCCTAACCTCACCAGATTTGTAGCTTCATTGGGTGATTACATTTTTGCAGAAAACGGCGATGCAATATATGTGAATCAGTTCATTGAAAGCGAATATGAAGAAAACGGACAATCAATCAGCATCAGAACCGAATATCCGTCGCAGGGAACAGTTGAAATTAAATCAAGCTTCGACAAAGCCGTGGCAGTAAGAATTCCCTCCTGGTGCAGCCGATTTACCGCAAGCGTGCCCTACACCCGTAAAGGCGGATATATATTCTTTGACAAAGGCATTTCCGATATAATTATAATTTTCGATATTTCACCTGTTATCAATGTTTCCAATCCGTTAGTGTGGGAAAACGCGGGCAAATGCGCCATTACCGCAGGCCCTGTTGTCTATTGCGCAGAGGGTGTGGATAACGGCGACTTAAGAGGCTTGTTTATTAAACATAATCCGAATTTTACAGTTGAATACAGTGAACTTTATAAAACAAATATCATCAAAGCAAGTGCAGTGAAATACAAAGACAACGGACAGCTTTATTCCACCCGAGAATTTGAAAAAGAAAACACTGAGCTGACACTTATACCCTACTTTGCTTTTGCCAACAGAGGTGAAAGTGATATGAAGGTGTGGATAAATGTGGAATAAGTCCATATTTTCCTCAATAAAGGACTTGAAAATATCACGTTAATAATGTATAATACATTTCGTATGTTTGTGTGCAAATGCACTAATCAGGAGGTATAACAGAAATGGCTGAAAATGAAAGCAACTTTTTCATTGGCATGGAACACGATGTGATGGACTTCTGGGAGAAGAACGATTGCTTCGGCAAGCTCCGTGAGCAAAACAAAGGCAACCAGATGTTCCGTTTTCTTGACGGTCCCATTACCGCCAACAACCCTATGGGTATTCACCACGCCTGGGGCAGAAGCCTTAAGGATATTTTCATCAGATACAAAGGCTTGCAGGGTTATGACTGCCGCTATCAGAACGGCTTTGACTCCCAGGGTCTCTGGGTTGAGGTTGAGGTAGAAAAAGAACTCGGCTTCAAAACAAAGAAAGACATCGAAAACTACGGTATGGATAAATTCACCCGTAAGTGCGTTGAGAGAGTTAAGCACTTCTCAGGCATCATCACCGAGCAGTCAAAGCGTCTGGGTCAGTGGATGGATTGGGAAAATTCATACTATACAAACACAGACACCAACATTCAGGGTATCTGGCACTTCCTCAAAAAGTGCCACGACAACGGCTGGATTAAAAAAGAATACAAGCCCATGCCCTGGTGCCCCGTTGCGGCTCATCACTTTCAGAGCACGAAATGACTGGCTCATACAAGCTTATGACTCACGACTCTGTTTTCTTCAAGCTTCCCATTGTTGAAACAGGCGCAAAAATTCTTGTATGGACAACCACTCCCTGGACTCTTTCTTCAAACGTAGCTTTGGCAGTTAACCCTGAAATCGACTATGTTGAGGTTAAGGTTAAGAGTGATGACGCTGTTCTCATTCTTGCAAAGAATGCTATCCGCTATTTAGGCGATGACAAGCTTGAGGTTCTTCGTATGTTCAAGGGTGAAGAGCTTGTCGGCCTTCATTATGAAACCTGCTTCCCCGAATTGGAAGCTCAGGCTGACATCGACCACAAAATCGTTGCATGGGAAGATGTTGACGCTGAAGAAGGCGTTGGCGTTGTTCACATTGCACCCGGCTGCGGTGCCGAAGACTTTGAGCTTGGCGAAAGACTCGGCCTTGCAAAGGTTATGCCCGTTGACGATATGGGTATTTTCCTTCCCAAGTTCGGCTTTATGACAGGCAAAGACAGCCACGAAATTAAAGACGAGGTTTTTGCAGAGCTTGAAAAGAGAAACAAGCTTTACAAGGTTGAGCCTCACGAGCACAGCTACCCCGTATGCTGGAGATGTAAAAACGAGGTTATCTTCCGCCTTGTTCCTGCATGGTACATTGTTACAAGCGAGCTCAAGCCCAGACTCATCAGAGCTTCTGAAAGCGTTAAGTGGGAGCCCGCATCAAACGGCAAGAGAATGGCCGACTGGCTCAACAATATGGGCGACTGGAACATTTCCAGAAAGCGTTATTACGGTATGCCCCTCCCCTTCTACGTTTGTGAGGATTGCGGTGAAATTACCGTTATCGGCTCAAAGGCTGAGCTTCGCGAAAAGGCTGTTGACCCTGCAATGGTTGACGCTCTTCCCGAGCTTCACAGACCTTGGATTGACGAGGTTCAGATTAAGTGCCCCAAGTGTTCAAAGGCAGTTAACCGTGTAAACGAAATCGGTGACGTATGGCTTGACGCAGGTATTGTTCCCTTTGCAACAACAGGCTATTTTGAAGACAGAGAAGCATGGGCAAAGAATTATCCCGCAGAATGGGTAACAGAAATGCGTGAGCAGGTTCGTCTTTGGTTCTATTCAATGCTGTTTATGAGCGTTGTTCTTGAAGACAAGGCTCCTTATGAAAGAGTTCTCAGCTACAATGCAGTTGTGGCAGAAGACGGCTCAAAGTTCTCAAAAACAGGCTTTATGATTAAATTTGACGAGGCTGCAGAAAAAATCGGCGCCGACACAGTCCGTTACCTCTATGCAGGTGCACCTGTTGCCAACGACGTTCGTTTCGGCTTCAACCTCGGTGACGAAGCAAGAAGAAAGCTCCTTTCATTCTGGAACATCTTCACATTCTTCAACACCTACGCTCAGATTGACAAGCCCAACTTTGAAAACTACACTCTTGACAAAAACGCTCTCACTCCCACAGACAAATGGCTTATCATCCGCACAAATGAGTTTATTAAAAAAGCTACTGAGTATATGGATGATTACAAAGCATATCTCCTTGTTAAGGATTTTGAAGTTTTTGTTGACGATATTTCAAACTGGTACATCCGCACCAACCGTCGCCGTTTCTGGAAAACAGAGGATGAAAACGACAAGATGGTTGCTTACTACACACTTTTCTTTGCTCTTAACACCTGCGTTAAGGTAATGGCTCCCATCATTCCCTTTATGACAGAGCACATCTGGCAGGAGCTGACCAGAAAGGTACTTCCCTCAAGCGCAATTTCAGTTCACCTTTCAGGCTGGGCAAAAGAAATGGAAGGCTTTGAGGATGACGGAATAGTTGCTGAAACAGCACTCGCAAGAGACGTTATCGCTGTTGCAATGCGCCTTCGTAATGAGCATCAGCTCAAGGTTCGTCAGCCCCTTGCAAAGCTCTTTGTTTGCTGTGACAGTGAAACCGCTGATAAAATCAAGACTTTTGAAAAGAATATTCTTGACGAGCTTAACGTTAAAGAGATTGAATACATCAGCGACAAATCAGTTCTTGAGGATAACTTCCTTACAGTTGACTTCAGAAAAGCAGGCGCAGTTCTCAAGCAGAACGTTAACAAGTTTAAGCAGAGCCTTGAAGCAGCAACAGCCGAGCAGATGCAGGCTATGGTTGCTTCGGTTAAAGCAGGCGAAGAAGTTACCGTTGACGGCTGGGATGAGAAGTTTGACGCTTCACTCTTCCTTATGAACGCAAAGACAAAGGCAGGCGTTGTTTCTGCTGAATGTTCAGAGGGTGTTACCGTTGCCCTTGACGTTGTTATTACAGAACAGCTCAAGAAGGAAGGCGCGGTAAGAGACGTTATCCGTCAGAGCCAGCTCCTTCGTAAGGAAGCAGGCTATCAGGTTGAGCAGAGAATTGTGGTTGCAATGAAAGCTGATGACGAATTCATCGCTTCTGCCCTTCTTGAAAGCAAGGACCACATCGCAGCAGAGCTTCTTGCCGATGAGGTTGTATTCGGTGATCTTGACTCCGCTGACCTTTCAAAGGATGTTGAAGCCGCAGGCGCAACAGTTACAATCAGCGTTAAAAAAGCTTAATTAAATTATAAAAGAGGTATTATTATGACAATTGATAAAGATATGCTCATCGGTGACATTCTTGATGCCGACAGAGAAACAGCTCAGTTTTTCCTTAATATGGGTATGCACTGCCTTGGCTGCCCCTCAGCAAGAGGCGAAACACTTGAAATGGCTTGTGCCGTTCACGGTGTTGACGTTGACGAAATGGTTGAAGAAATCAACACATTTCTTGCTTCAAAATGAGCTTAAGCAAAAGACTTAAAATGGTGGCAGATATGGTACGCTGTGGCTCAAGGATTGCCGACATCGGCACCGACCACGGCTACCTCCCCGCCCACCTCACACGAAGCGGCAAGTGCCCCTGCGGTATTGCCGCTGACCTGAGAAAAGGCCCACTTGAAAACGCGAGGGAAACCCTTCAGATCTACAGAGTTGAAGATAAGGTTCAATTGCGTCTTTCAGATGGGCTTGATTCTGTTTTACCCGATGAATGCGATGACATTGTTTTTGCAGGTATGGGCGGCACGCTGATTGCAGAGCTGCTTGAACGCACTGGATGGGTTAAAGACAAATCAAAAAGAATTATTGTTCAGCCTATGACTCACAGCGAGGATGTGCGCAGATTTTTTGTGAACAACGGCTTTAAGATTATCCGCGAGGATGCTTGCCGTGACGACAGAATTTATATTGCAATCTGCGCCGAATATTCAGGCGAAACAGAAGAAAAGAATGAGCTGTATCACTACATAGGCTGTCATCCCATTGAAGGAAACGAAGCTTCTCTGAATTACGCTAAGAAGCAGATTTTTAGGCTGAGAAAAAGAGCCGAAGCCCTGGAAGCGGCAAATATCCAATCTGAAGAAAAAGACACACTTTTTAAAATTCTCAAACAGGTTGAGGAGGCACAGCTATGGCAAGAGTAAGTGATTTTTATGCATACCTTGATAAAATCTGCCCTTTCACTTTGCAGGAGGGTTGGGACAACAGCGGAATGCTCATCGGTGACGACTCAAAGGAGGTTACCCGTGTTGCACTTGCGCTGGACATCACAAACGAAGTGGTTGACTATGCCCATCGGATCGGTGCAGAGCTGATTATCAGCCACCACCCCGTAATTTTTAAGGCGCAGAAGAATTTTCTTAAAGGTAACGTTGCATTTAACCTTGCTTCAAAAGGTATCAGCGCAATTTGTGCTCACACCTGCCTTGACTGCGCCGAGGGCGGTGTTAACGACGTACTTGCAGATTTGCTTGAAATTGAAAACACCGAGATTTTCCCTTGTGAAGAAAGTCCAAACCTTGTAAGAGTCGGTGTTTTGCCCGAGGCGATGAGCTGTGAAGAGCTGGCGCAAAAAATCAAGTCAGAGCTTGGCGGCTGCGTTCGCTACAACGACAACGGCAAAATGATTGAATCCGTTGCCCTTTGCGGCGGTTCGGGCGGTGATTTCATCGGTGAAATCATCAAAGCAGGCATTGACGCTTACATCACGGGCGATGCGGGACATCATCATTTTCTTGACTGTGCCGAGGGCGGTGTTGCCCTTTTTGCGGCAGGCCATTTTGAAACGGAAAATCCCGTGATTTCTTCCCTTGCAAACAGACTTCGCTGTGAATTCAGCGACATTGACATTATTATAATTCCGCAGAACAGTCCTGCGAAATATATTTAACGGAGTAAAAAATGGCACTTGACGGCATCTTTTTAAATCACATCAAAAATGAAATAGCTCCCTGCATCATCGGCAGCAGAGTAGAAAAAATTCACCAGCCCTCACGCGAGGAGCTGGTTATTCACCTGCGCTCAAGAAGCGGAAGCTACAAGCTGTTTTTGTCGGTGAGGGTGAACAGTCCGAGAGTTCATTTTACACAGAACCCTCCTGAAAACCCGGCAACTCCCCCGATGTTTTGTATGCTGATGAGAAAGAAGCTGACAAACGGACTCGTTACCGGTGTGCGCCAGATGGGGCTTGACAGAGTTTTATATATTGACTTTGAGGCAAGCAACGACATCGGCGACAGAGTGCCTGTTACCCTTTCAATTGAAATAATGGCAAAGCACAGCAACATTATTTTGATTGATGAGAATAACCGTATTGTGGATGCTATGAAGCGAATTGACCTGAGCCGCTCAACGGTGAGGCAGATTTTGCCCGGCTTCCCATATACTCCCCCACCCGCGCAGGACAAGCCCGATTTAACAGATGTGAGCGTTGACAGCATTATTGAAAAAATTGAAGAAATGGAAAACAAGATCTTGTCTTCCGCCATTCTCAATTCCGTTCAGGGCGTATCCCCTCTCATTTCAAGAGAAATTGCTCACCGTTGCGGCGGTGACATTCCCGTGTGGGATATTGACATAAGACAAAAAGAGCTTTTGAAAAATGAGCTTGAGTCACTTCAATCAACAGCCAAAAACAGCACGGGAACCCCGTATATCATAAAAGACGAAGAGGACTTTCCCGTTGATTTTTCATTCACGGAAATCACTCAGTACGGCAGTAAGCGTGTTTGCGAAAAGCAGGAGAGCTTTTCCGCGTTGCTTGACAGCTTTTATTTTGAAAAAGACCGAACCGAGCGCACAAGGCAAAAGGGCCGCGATTTGGTAAAATTTTTGCACAATGCCATTGAAAGAACGGCAAAGAAGCTGAACTTACAGCAGGCCGAGCTTCAGCAATGCGCCGACAGAGAAGAGCTGAGAATCAGCGCAGAGCTCATCAACGCCAACCTTTATCGCCTTGAAAAAGGCTCGTTTTACTACGACCTTGAAAATTATTACGATAACAATAATATTTTGCGCATCAAGGCTGACCCGTCACTTTCACCTGCGGCAAATGCGCAGAAATATTTTAAGCTTTACAGAAAGTCAAAAACAGCCGAGCAGATGCTCGTTGGTCTTATTGAAAAAGGCGAAGAGGATTTGCAGTATCTTGAATCTGTGTCCGATGCCCTTGACAGAGCCTCAACCCAGGCCGAGATTGACGAAATCAAAAACGAGCTGATTATCAGCGGATATATGAAGCAGAAGGGCAAGGGCGGCAAAAAGCAGATTAAAATGTCCGCTCCCCTTGAATACGAAACAACCGACGGCTTCAGGGTTTTTGTGGGCAGAAACAACATTCAGAACGACAAGCTGACATTTAAAACCGCAGGCAAAAACGATATGTGGCTTCACACACAGAAAATCCACGGCTCACACGTTATAATTGCAAGTGACAACCGTGAAATCAGCGATGATGCCATTGTTGAAGCGGCAGAAATTGCGGCTTACCACAGCAAGGCAAGAGAAGCCAAGCTTGTGCCGGTGGATTACACCCTTGTCAAAAACCTCAAAAAGCCCCCTGCCTCCCCTCCCGGAAAGGTGATTTACCACGTTTATTATTCCGTAAACGTCACCCCCGACCGAGAAAAAATTGAAAAAATGGCAAGAAACAAATAAATTTTAAGCTCCCTTTATCACAAGGGAGCTTGTTTTTTGCTTCGGGTGAACTTAGCCTCACCTTCCACCTTTCACTTCTTCACTATTACCTATTACTTATTACTTCACGGTGTTGCGGTGCGTCGAAAATCGCCGCACCCTACGAGCTGATGGTAACGCTTTGCAAGGAATGATGACCACATCATCCCTTTGGCTGCATTTTCTCACGGAAACATTGCAATATTGTAAAAAAATTCTCCCTGACATCAAACATCAAGGAGAATAAACTTATATCTTTTTCAAATCAAGAATAGATGCATAGTGAGGAATGTTGAATTTTTCGGGAACAGTTGACAAGAATTCAAGATGTTCTTTTTCAAACTGTGCAATAATTTCGGGTGGTAGAGATGCATCTATACCTCTGCAAGCTTTCATTCTGCCATTCCATGTTTCTCTCGTAAATTGAATATCCGTAACAAAGGTTATTGCATTGGCCACTTCAAACAAGCCTTCTATCCATTGGGGCTTCTTCAATTCATATTTTGTCATACCACCGCCTGTCCAGGCAGGGTTATATTTAAGCACCAAATCCTCACTGTGTTTTGCAACTTCACTTTCAAAGGGTAACCACGCCATAAACAAAATAAAAAAGTGTCCGTTTGCTTTAAGCATTTTGTGAATTTTAGGAAGTATTATCTTTTTATCAAAATACATAAAGCATTGGCAAGCTGTTACCACATCGAAAGAACTGTCAGGAAAAGTCAAATCCTCCGCAGAAGACACAATGTATTCAATATCAAAGTCTTTGCTCAGCTCTTTGGCATATTTAATCTGATTAAAGGAAATATCTGCACCTACAAATTTAGCTCCGTACTTATGCATATTACGGGGAATAACACCTGTTCCTGTTCCGATATCAAGTACCTGCTGACCGTCTTTGCAGTAACCCAAGTCAACTATTTTTTGGTAAAACTCCTGTGGGTATATATCCCTGTATTTTGCATAATTTTCCGAAGCTAAACCCCAGTCAAAGGAATTTCCTCCGTCAATGTTTGCATTTTTCATTGTATCACCTGCTTATGTAAACAATGTGCAACCTTGTTTTTTGAACTGTTCAATTTTCTTTTCTAACAGAGGTACGTCGCAACCAAATTTTTCTGCAAGGCAGTTTATGCAATAAAACTGAGTTGAGCCTCGGTTAATGAGCTTTTTGGTAAGGCCCATTTCATTACCCGTGAGCTCTTTTTGACATTTCAGGCATCGGCTCATTTTTTGTCAACAACCCTTGCTCTGTAAACCTCACAGCAATGTGCATCAAGCTCGAAGCGGATTGTTGCATTTTTAACCGTAGAGGTCTCCCCTGTCCAAACGTTTGTAAGTTCAAGAGTTTTGCCTGTGCAGTCACCAAGGCCGATTGAATCAAGAGTCATATGCGTTCTGTGGATATCATCGGTGAAATTGAACGCGCCGATTGCAACATCGCCGTTTGAAAGCATACGCACCATAATAGGCATATCAAGAGGATAATATTCATAAAGAGGGTCATTTGCTTTGCGGTTACGGTTGAAGTGGCGGTTGCCATTGACCCAGAAGGGCTGACGGTATGCTTCGTAGGTATCGATATCAATTAGCATCTTGTTTTTAAGAATTGCCATTGCATCTTCGTCGGCTTTTCTCAAATCACAGCCGATAATAAGAGGTGAGCCCATCATTGCCCAGAAAGCAAAGTGAGTTTTATACTCTTCATTGGTGCAGCCTGTAACACCAACATTGCCCTCACCCTTCATTCCGACAACGAGCATATCCATATCATTGAAGCAGCCGTTGCCGTTGTATTCAGGCACCTGAAGCTGATCTAAGGCAAGTGTTTTGATTGACTCCCATGAATCGACAATGTCACCTGTTGAACGCCAGGTGTGAGCGCCTGTTTCTTTAATCCATGCCTTTGTATTTTCGTCACCCCATGAGCAGGCGGCAAAAACAATGTCTCTGCCGCAGTTGGCAAGAGCAAGACCCATTCTCTTGTACATAAAATGGCCGAGAGTTGAGTGAGGGTGAAAACAGAAATCGTATTTGAGGTAATCTACGCCCCAATCCGCAAAGCTCTTGGCGTCAACAAATTCGTGGTCAAGGCTTCCTGGGTAGCCGGCACAGGTAAGAGTTCCCACGCAGGAATACATGCCGAATTTGAGTCCCTTTGAATGAACATAGTCAGCAACATATTTAATTCCGTTAGGGAACTTTTCGGGGTCGGGAACAAGCTCACCCTTTTCGTTACGCTCACGAAGGCTCCAGCAATCGTCGATTATAACATATTCATATCCGCAATCCCTGAGTCCGCTTTCAACAATAAAATCGGCAGTTTCCATAACAACCTTTTCATTGATGTTTTCAGCAAATGTATTCCAGGAATTCCATCCCATAGGCGGTTTTTTAAGTATCATAATATCATCTCCCAAACTGATTAAAATAAATCTACCACATTTGATAAAGAGTGTCAATAAAATCTTTGACTTATATTTTGCACGGTGTTATAATAGCTGTCGGATTTCAAAAGAGAGGGTAAGTGAATTGAAAAATTCGTTGAAATATGCTTTCAAAGCAAGCCTGCCTGTTTTTGCCGGCTATATAGCACTTGGCATCGGCTTTGGTGTTTTGCTTGAAAGCAAGGGTTACAGCATTTTATGGGCAGGGCTTATGGCGCTGACTATGTATTCAGGCTCGCTTCAATATGCGGCTGTTGACTTTATGAGCGGCGGTGCGTCGCTGATTACAACTGCCGTTATGACAGTATTCATTCAGGCGCGCCATTTCTTTTACGGATTTTCCCTTCTTGACCGTTACAAGGGCATGGGTGCGGCAAAGCCATATATGATTTTCGGCCTCACTGACGAAACGTATTCTCTTGTGTGTACAGGCGAAGTACCCGAGGGAGTAAACAAGAAAAAGTATTTTCTTTTTCTCACAATGCTCAACCAGTCCTATTGGATTGCAGGGTGTATAATCGGTGCATTTTTAGGCTCGGTGCTCCCCTTTGAACTGAAGGGTGTCGACTATGCAATGACGGCTTTGTTTATTGTTATTTTTGTTGACCAATGGAAATCGCAGAAAAATCATATTCCTGCATTGGTGGGTGTTTTTTCAACGGTTGTGTGCCTGCTGATTTTCGGCTCTGAGAGCTTCATTATTCCGTCGATGGCGGTTATTACGATTGTTTTTGCTCTTTTCCGCAAAAGATTGGAAAAGGAGGAAAGTGAAAATGATTGATATTAAGTATTCACTTATTCAGATTGCAATTATGGCAGGCTTGACGGCACTTATCAGATTTTCACCGTTTATGCTTTTCCCCGAAGGCAGAAAAAGACCTGCATTCATCACCTACCTCGGCAAGGTTTTGCCCTATGCCATTATCGGTATGCTTGTGATTTATTGCTTCAAGGATATTTCCTTTGCCTCTTATCCTCACGGTCTGCCTGCAATAATTGCAGGTGTTGCGGTAGCCTTGCTCCACCTGTGGAAGGGCAACACATTGCTGAGTGTTTTCGGCGGCACGGCACTTTATATGGTGCTTATAAATTTTGTGTTCAAATAATATTTTCCCCTGCTCGGTTAAAACTAAGCAGGGGTGATTTTTTTGAAGGAAAAAGATAAATTTGAAATAGCGGCAAATGCAGTTCACGGCCAGCCTGAGGACTCATTTGAGCAAATTAACAAATACGGCACTTATAACATTCAACCCACAAACGATGCTGACAGGGAGTTTCCTGCAATTTCACAAGGCTTACCGAAGAAGCACCACAGAAATATAAAGAAAAATTGATGTTGGTTTTATTGATTTGTTCTCATCTTTGATATAAAATATAGGAAGTAACTGCCTTTGGAGGTGTATTATGTTTAAAATTCTTATAGCAGAGGATGACTCTGACCTTCGCGAGCTGTTTAAAAAGGTGCTTATTCAAAGCGGCTATGCTGTTCTCGGTGTTTCAAACGGCCAGGAGGCTCTTGACGCCCTTGACAAGGAATATTATGATTTGATTATATCTGACATTATGATGCCCGTTATGGACGGCTATGAGCTTGTGCGCTCCTTGAGAGAGGCCGGCAACAACATTCCCGTTTTAACAATCACCGCCAAGGATGCCTTTGACGATATGCGTATCGGTTTCCTTTCGGGTATGGATGATTATATGGTAAAGCCTGTTAACGTGAATGAAATGGTGCTAAGAGTCGGTGCACTGCTCAGAAGAGCTCAGATTATCAACGAGCGCAGACTGGTTATCGGAAATACGGTGATGGAGTGTGACTCACTCACGGTTCACACAAACGGCGAAAGTATGGTTCTGCCTCAGAAGGAATTTATGATTCTTTACAAAATGGCTTCATTCCCCGGCAAGATTTTTACCCGCCAGCAGTTTATGGACGATATATGGGGTTATGAATCCGAAAGTGACACTCACACAGTTGACGTTCACATAGGCAGACTGCGTGACAAGTTTAAAAATAATAACGATTTCAAAATTGTTACAATTCGCGGAATCGGTTACAAGGTGGAAAAATGAAAAAGAGAAGACGGCCTACACATTTATGGCGATACTTTATACTGATGATTGCCGTGGGATTTTTGGTAACTGTTGTTTTCCAATCGTCCCTTATTATGATTGTTGAAGAAATTTTTAAAGTAAAAGAAATTCTCAGCGTTTCACAAAACCGATGGATTTTGCTTGGTGTTATTTTCGCAGGCTTTCTCATCGGCGGAACAACGACCGTGCTTATCAGCCGAAAATACTTTGTTCCCATTACAAAGCTCAGTGCAGAAATGCAAAAGGTTGCTCAAGGCAATTTTGATATTCAGATTGAAACAAAAAGCAAGGTCAAGGCGATTAAAGAAATTTACTCTGACTTTAACCTGATGGTCAAGGAGCTTAACGCAACCGAAACATTGCAGACAGATTTTGTTTCAAACGTTTCTCACGAAATCAAAACCCCCATAACAGCCATTGAGGGTTACGCTACCCTTCTGCAAAACAGTAACGAAACCACCGCCGAGCAAGCAGAATACATCGACAAAATTCTGCTCAACACCAGACGACTGTCGGAGCTTGTGGGCAACATTCTTCTTTTGTCAAAGGTGGATAACAAGGCAATTCAGCGCAACGAAAGCGAGTTTCGCCTTGACGAGCAAATCCGCCAATCAATTGTTTTGCTTGAGCCAAAATGGAGCAAAAAAGAAATTGAGTTTGACGTTGATATGGAGGATACGGTTTTTTCAGGTGATGAAAAGCTGATGATACATATATGGAACAATCTCATTGACAATGCCATCAAATTCAGCCCTCAGGGCGGAGAAATCAAAGTAAGCCTGAAAAAAGAAAACGGCAAAACAAAATTCATAATTTGTGACAACGGCCCGGGGATTCCCGAAAACGAGGCCAAACATATTTTTAACAAGTTTTATCAATGCGACGGCTCTCACAAAATTGAAGGCAACGGTCTCGGGCTTTCGCTTGTCAAAAATATTCTCACCCTCTCCGGCGGTGAAATCAGCGTCAGAAACGCTGAGGGCGGCGGCGCAGAATTTACTGTTATAATGTAAAAAAGAGCTATGGAAAAACCATAGCTCTTAATTTTATACTGTTATCTGTGAATCCATAATCAACCTAATGATTGTCATTATAAGCTTTCTCAATGCCTCCCAGAAGGTTGTTTGCCACTTGTTATTGCCTGCGGTGTTTTCATTTTCGGCGGCCAAAGGTAAAATGTTGTCTTTTTCAGCATCATAGACCATAAACTGTGGGTAGCTTTCATCTGAAGTGATGCTGAAATCAGGGTTATTGATCATCTCTGCCATAAGCAAATTCACCACATCGGGGAAGTCCTTATGGTTGAGATTTTTGATAAACCAGGTCTTATCGGGATACAGGCAGGTTGAAGCATCAATCTTTTTGTCGGGTGAAATATATCTGTCGGTGCCGTTAATTTTGGCAATTTCAATATAATCATCGCTGAGGTCTGTGCTGATTGTGCCTGTGGTTGCACCCAGAGAAGCACCTGTTACATCAACGTATCTGTCGGAAAGCGTGTCAGAATTTTCAGTTACGGGAACTGACTGCATACCGTATTTGGTGATGTTGTAATACTCAACACCGTCTTCCTCATACTGCTTTTTGATGATTTCTTCGGCAGGTACCTGGACATTGTAGTGATAGCTGTCAATAAGGTCAATAAATTCTGAATAGAACTCCAAATCCATACCGTCAAACACTACGCTCTTCGCTTCTTCAAAATAATCGGGGCTTACCATTGCCCAATATGAAGGAAATGAAGCATAAGTATCTCTAAGAAGTCTGGGATAGAGGTTGTATTTGATTTTGGGCATAACGTTGTTAACTGACCACAAAGCAAGGTCGAGACCGTAGGTTTTGTTGGCAACCGTAAGGAAGCTCTGAAGAAAATCGGTCATTGTTGAGCCAAGACCGAGGTCGATGTCGTAGAAAAATCTTTCAACACCGTCAGCCTCAAGGTAGAGATTGCCGCAGAATGCCTGCGTGCAGAAATCAACACCCTTGAGTGCGCTTGCATACATAATGTGGTCTGCAATATACTCTGTGCCGTATTTTTCAACATAAGCCATTGTGATGCAGGTACCGAGGCAACGACCTGCCAAGGCAACCTTTTCGTGGCCTGTAACCTCGCACACTGCCTTAATATACTCGTGAAGCTCATCTGCTATCTGATAGGGAGAAAGACGCCAGTCATAATGGTATCTGAACTGGTCAAACTCATATCCACCGTTAACCGTGCCGGCATTGAGGGTTTCTTTTGACCAATCCCATGTTTCTTTGCTGCCGTTGGTAGGCTGACCCTTTTCGTCAAGCTTAAGCTCAGCATACAGAGGGGTGAACTTTTCATAAAGAACATCACAGAAATCATCCCAATCCTGAGTGAGGACAGCTAAAAGAAAAACATCAATATTTTCTTCAACCGCTGCTTCAATATATCCCTCAGGGATTTCAATGCCGTAAATTTTTTCATAAGAGCCGTCACCGTTAGGTATTCCGAGAGTTGTGCCCTGGCCCTCAATATAGACGGTTGGAATATCTGTGTAAACATTAAGAGCCGAAGCCGACGGGAAAGCGACAGCAATCAAAGAGAAAATCACCGTAAGACTCAGCAAAACTGCAAGAGTTTTTTTAAATATCGTTTTCATTTCTATCCTCTTATTTTTCAATTTCAACAGGAAGAACAGCATCTGTTTCAACGTGGGAGAAGAAGAACTGTTCTCTCTCGGGAGTGTTAATAATTGTTACGGGCTTAATCTGGTTAAGAACCTTACCCTGTGCACGAAGGTATTCTCTGTAATCCCAGTATGTTTTTTCTTTAAGGAAAAGAACCTCGGGAACGTTGATCATACCCCAGCGGCGGTATTTGAAATATTTTTCGTTGTAAGCACTGAACTTATCGTCAACAATCTGAATATACTTCTGTCTTTCTTCCTCGCTTACGGGCTTCTTTGCTTCAAGAAGCATAGTGTAACGGGGAGGATTTGTTGAATGGTCAGCATAAAGGCTGTGACCGATAAACTCGTTATCCATTTCCTTTGACAAATCACTTACAACAGCGTCAACCATTGCGGTGGAGGTTTTTTCGTTAGCAAGGTTCATACCGAGATTGCGTCTGTAAAGGAATTCAATCTCGGGAGTGTTGTTGTACATTCTTGTAACTTCAACAACGTCTTCCATTCTGTATCTGTAAAGACCGGAATAGTTTGTTACAACAATTTCATACTTCTTGCCTACCTCAAGGTCTGAAATGAGCAAGGGAGTTGCGCTTTCATCGGGGTCTTCCTCATCATCGTTAACGGGAATAAACTCAAAGAAAAGGCAATGAGGAAGCAACACGCCGTCGTGAACGTCAAGCTCTGTGGGCATTGAGAAGAAGCCCTCAGCAGCGGCAAAGCCCATATTGTGAAGAGGAATGTCACCTATTGACCTGCGGAGTTTTTCAACATAAACCTTGAGGTTTGAACCAACCATACCGTATGCCCAGGAAAGCTTGGGCCAGATGCGGGGCGCAATGGGAGTATCAAAGCCCTTTTCAAACTCACGGCGAAGCTCGGCGGCTCTTTCGGGGTTTGGCTTAAACTTCTTTGAATATGCTCTGTAGAGGTCGGGTGTGATTTTGATGCTGGGGTTGATAATACCCTTTTCTATATCATCGCAAAGCATTTCCCAATTTTCTTCAAGGTAATCAAACATTGTTGTCAGAAGCGTTGCAACAAGTGAACCGAGATATGTTACGTTTCTGTTTTCAAGAGCGAAACGAAGCTGAAGATATGAGGTATCAAGAAGCTCCTCGTGCTCAGGATAAAGCAATGATGTGGGAGAAGTGCAGAAAAATCTTGTAAGGGGCTTGAGGTATGTAAGAGGAACCTGACCTGCACCGTTACACATTTTTCCGTCTTCAAGAGGATGACCTGTAAGTATAAGAACAAGGGGTCCTATCTGTGAAGGCATTTTTTTGCCCATTTTTGCAAGATGATGCTTAGCAACGGCAAGTGTGCAAGAGAAGCCGTGGCACTGCATATTCCATAAATCCATCGCAGACTTTGGAAGAATTTTGGGCTTGCCCACACTGCCTGATGATGAGCAATAACGGATATTCGGGCCTGTGAACATCGGGTTTTTGCCCTTATTTTTAATCATATATTCAACATAAGGCTCATAGTCAGCATAAGTTGAAAGAGGAACCTTAGCCTGATATTCATCAATAGATTTGATTTCACCCAAGCCGAGCTTCTTGCCGAGCTCGCTGTTTTTGTTCCAGCTGATAATTCTTTTGAGGGTTTTGCGCTGTGCCTTCATAGGGTCTTTTGTAGCCTTATTAACCAAAGCAAGAGAGGCCTCACCAAAAAGAATACCTACATCTGCGAGAGTCATCGAATTCACTTCCTATCATAATAATTCGGCTTATATAATAACATAAAAAAGCACCATTGTAAATAGCGTAAATAGACATTTTGCGCGGCAATGTCGAAAAACTGTTCATTTTGCGGGTTATCATCCTCCAAAAACGGCCGCTGTTAAAAACAGCGGCCCTAAGTTTAAGGTATCTTTTAAACTACTTTTTAATCTGATTGAGCTGAGCGTTAAGGCCGAGAAGCTGTTCCTTTGTCATCTCCACACCTGCCGTGCCCATAAGGCTTGTCATTCTCAGCACGGTAAAGCCGCCGAGCATTTTCATCATTTCTTCGCTGAGCTGGAAGCCAGCCATTTCGCCTGAAGACATATTTGTCATTATCTTGCCCATAAGAGATTTGAAAAGCTGTGCGCCTGCGGGGTTCATAACGATGTCGCTCAGTTTATCGTTAAGTGAAAAATATCCTTCGGGAGCAGTTACATCAAACCAATTGAGAACAGCACCCTTCTCCTTGAGGCGGTAATCCTCATTGAAGGTGTCAACCTTTCTCAGGAAGCTCTCATCACTGCACTCCCCTGCCTTGGCAACGAGAACGGTTTCACCCTCGTTGGGAACATCAAAGTAGAAGAAATGCTCTGCACTTTCTTTAACGCCGAGGCTCTTACCGTTTGCAAACAATTCAACTGACGGAAGATTTGAGTATACAGTAACCTTTGTTACGTCCTCAACCCTGTCAACATAACGCTTGCCGCAGATGTGAACAAAGGGGTCATCGCTGAGCCATGCTTTGTAAGCATAGAATGAATCCTTTTTGTATTTGCGGTCAAAGGTAACAAGGCCCTTATGATTCTGGCCGTTTTCTCCGCCCTCACTTCTTGCGTCTGCGCCGAAGTCAAACATATTCCACACGTGAGTTGCCCAGATATATTCTCTTGAGAAAAGCTGCTTGATGAGCTCTTCGTGATAATATGCCTGATATTCCTCGGTGTAGTCACCCTGCTGAGGGTCAGAGGTGTGCCAATTGAGAGCTTCACAGCCGTATTCACTCATACCGATGGGAATATTCGGGAACTCCTTGTGGAACTTATCAAACCACGGGCCGTTCATATCGGTGTCACCGCCGTACCAGCCGAAGTAGTGGTTATAAGAAACAAGGTCGGGAATCTGAACATATTCATCGTGCATATCACACATTGAAACACAGGCAATTGTGGTGAGCCTTGTTTTATCAAGCTCGTGAACCATATCATTGAGAATTCTGTGGTTTTCAAGCAAATCTGCATCAGAGCCGGACATTGTGATTTCATTTGAAAGTCCCCACACAAAAATAGAAGCGTGGTTATAATTCTGAATAACAAGCTCTTTCATCTGAGAGATTGTGTTTTCGCGGCCTGTGGGCATATGCTTTGAGATATAAGGAATTTCTGCCCAGATAACAAGACCTTTTTCATCACACAGGTCGTAGAAATACTGTGCATGCTGATAATGTGCAAGACGGATTGTTGTAGCTCCTACCTCGCAGATAAGCTCAATATCTTCCTCGTGATGCTCGGGAAGAAGCGCATTGCCGAAGCCCCATCTGTCCTGATGCCTTGAAACTCCTCTGAGGGGATAGCTTTCACCGTTGAGGAAAAAGCCTTTTTCGGGGTCTACCCTGAATGTGCGGCAGCCGAAGCGTGCGGATACGTTATCAACGATTGTATCATCCTCCACAAGAAGGATTTCCGCTGTGTACAAATAAGGGTCCTTTCTGCCGTTCCAAAGGTGAACGTCATCAATGGTGAGCACAGCCTTTGTTTCTTTTGCAGGCACTTTAACTTGAGCCACAGCGTTATCCTCAGCATCCTTGAGTGTATAAATCAACTGCTGATTATCTTTTGCATTTGTAAGGTATGCTTCAACCGTAACCTCGGCATTGCCGCCTTTGACCTCGGGTGTAACTGCAAGACCCGGACCGCCGTAATAATCAAGGTCAAAGTGTAACTCGCTTACGGCAATGATATTAACATCGCGGTAAAGTCCGCCATAGAAGGTGAAGTCTGCCATCTGAGGATAAACGGTTTCATTGGCGCTGTTGTCAACTGAAATAACGATAAAGGGCTTGTCAGTCATTTCATCGGTGATGTCAACTCTCCAGGTGGAATATCCGCCGTGGTGAGAGGCAAGCTTTTTGCCGTTTACAAAAACCTCTGCTGATGAGTTTGCACCGTTGATTTCAAGATAGTATCTGTCTGCTTTTGGGATTTCTTCCATGTCAAGCTCTTTGGCATACAGGCAGGTACCGCGGTAATAATCGTTGCCGCCGTCCTGACCGTCAATTGCGTTCCAGGAATGGGGAAGGTTTACAAAATCCCACTTTTCGGGCATAGCGGAAGGAACGGAATCTGCCATTTTGGTAAAAGCCCATTTTCTGTTAATATTTACAATATTTCTCATAAAAATCTCCTTTATGATTACTGCCGGCTTATCGCCGGCAGATTAAATTATTTTGCTTTTCTTTCAGCGAGCTCTGAGGTCATTTTATCAAGTGTCTTTTTGTCGAGGTTATAGATAACAGCGATACCTACAAACTGAACAACTGCACTGAAGAGATAAAGACCTGCAACCAACCAGCACATATTGTGAGAGGTTTCAAAACTCTGACCGATTGTGCCAAGCTCTGAGTTATAGCCGAGAACACCCATAATAAGCAATACAATTGAAGGGCCTACACCCTGAGCAAGCTTACGGAAGAAGGAGTGAAGAGAATATACTGTGCCTTCCTCACGGGTTCCGAATTTCCACTCATTATAATCAATAGCATCGCCCATCATTGCCCAGGATACGCAGGTGTAAACACCCATACCGATGCCGAAAAGAATAAGGCCGATAAGGTAAACAACCAATGCTGTTGAACGGTTTGCAATTGTCGGGAAAACAAGCATAATGAGGCCGCCTACAACTGACACAATTGTGCCGGCAACGGAAGCTTCCTTTTTGCCGAACTTGTTAACAAGCTTTTTGATAAAGGGAAGGAAAAGAACCATCGGAAGGAAGCCTATCATCTGAACAATACCGGACATTGATGCCTGATTGAAATAGGTTGCAAACATAATGGTGTTTGCTGTGGTTGCTGACTGCATACCGAGGAACATACCCATAGCTGCAACGGTTGCGCCCACTGCAGGACGGTTTTTCATAAACTTGCCGAAGGATTTGATGATGTTGATTTTCTCTCCGCCTTCGTTGGTTTTAACGGAACTTTCATCCACACGCACGGTAATGTTTTTAATCATAAACATAAATGCGATAAAGCCGAGAATACCCATAATAAGTGCGGCCCAGAAAACACGCTCGCCAAGGAGGGTTTCAAACTGCTTACCTGTAAGCGGGTCAAGCACGGGGTCACCGATTTTGTAAGCCTCGCCTGTAACGGGATTGGTGTGATAATCGCCGGTTCCGTCATAAGTAACCTTCTGCCAGATAAGCATGGGAAGAATTACCATAGGAACGATGTTGCCGAACATTGAGCCGATGCTGCGCCAGGTGGAAAGCTGAGCACGCTCACCGCTGTCTTCGGTGATGAGCGAAAGCATTGAGCCGTAGGGAACGTTTGCAACAGTGTAGCAAGCATCCCAGATAATATAGCCAAGAACAAAAAGAACAGCCTTAACAACTACGCTTGCGTTGGGGAAGGGCAGGAATACTGCTGCACCCGCAAGAAGCAAACCGCAGGCACCTATGAAAATATAGGTCTTGAACTTGCCCATTTTGTATTTTCTTTTATCATTGTCAATAAGACTGCCGATGAGGGGGTCGTTAACTGCATCCCAGATCTGAACAAGCAGAAGCAAAGCGGACAGAAGACCTGTTTCCATCATCATAAAAACCAACCAGAAGGTCTGTACTGTTCCCTTGAGAGCAAAGCTCATATTACAACCGAAGTCGCCTGCCGCATATGCAATTTTGTCTCTCATACCAAATTTGCGATAACCGTTAGAATCTAATTTAACTTCTTTTTTAGCCATAAAGTAGATTCTCCTCCTTTTTTCCATATTTTTACCGATTTGTCAGATTTTTTTTGTTAAAAATCAACAAACCGCCCTACAACTGTATTCTATATC
>JAGBHX010000071.1 GCA_017935265.1 Clostridia bacterium
AAGAAAAATCAATAAGGGAGAAGAACAGTGAAGAAAATTATTGCAGTGATTTTAAGTGCTATAATCATTTTGCTTTGCTCTGTTTCAGCGTTTGCTGTTGCAGAAAATTCAAAGCTGACTTACTTATACCTTGACAAAGGAAACATCGTTATAGGCGACGGCACTGTTTCAGGCTACGGTTATTTCGGTGAGCGCATAACCACAGCTGATGAAGACGGATATCTTATTACCCAAACAGTAAGCACGACTGTCAACAATACCGTTACCTTCAGCGGCGGAACGAATTATGTTGTTATCAGCAATATTAAAATTAACACCGGTAATCAGTTTGTCTGTGCTGTTCAATTGACCGATTCGGCTGACGTCACTCTTTGCGTTGAGGGCACAAGCACACTCCTCAGCGGCGCTTCAAGAGCAGGAATTGAAGTGAATGTCGGCTCTACTCTCACAATTATGGGTGAGGGCACTGTTATGGCCGGCAGTAACGGACAGGCAGGTATCGGCGGCGGTAACGGCAACTCAAGCGGCACGGTTATAATCAATTCGGGCACAGTTGTTGCTCAAAGCAAAAGTAACAGTGCAGGTATCGGCGGCGGCAGTGCAGGCTCAAACGGCAAGGTTGTTATCAACGGCGGAAACGTAACTGCAGTCGGCGGTCCGTCCGGTGCCGGTATCGGCGGCGGCTGTACAGGAAACGGCGGTGAAATTATAATCAACGGCGGAACGGTTACTGCAACAGGCGGCTCAAATGCCGCAGGAATCGGCGGCGGCTGGTCCGGCTCGATGGGCAACGTTGTAATCAACGGCGGCTCGGTTAAGGCAACGGGCGGCTCAGGCGCACCGTCTGTCGGTTCAGGTGCTGGTGTTGCATCAGACACAATTCTTAATTCATTCGGTGAGGTTCTGTATCTCGCAAAAATAAACACCTCTGCGATGGCTTCGGTTAAGGAGATCTACACTGACGGAAATCCCAATAACCTGAGCTCATATCACTCGGGAGATAAGTATTTCTATTTTTACCTCCCTGCAGGAACTCATATTTTCGCTGCAGACTCCGATGACAGCGTAACAAGCTATTGGAAGGCTGTCTATTCTTCTTCTTTTACCTGCAATTCGATAACAGCGTTTGAATGTATCAATACTTCAAGCGTTAATGCAGATGATATAATTCGCGGCTTGTCCTGCGGTCTGTCGGGGCTTGACGGGTACTTAACACTTTCAGATGGCTTTTCCCTTGAATATTCCGATTCTGTTATCGGTACCGGAACAGAAATTGAACTCGTTTATAACAATCAGCCTGTTTTTTGCTATACAGCTTTGATTTACGGGGACCTTAACGGTGACGGTTGGTATGACGGCGAAGATTCAATGATTGCTTCATTTATGCTTTGGGGTCATCTTACCCCTGAAAACACGAAGGCCTTTTATTTTGAAGCGGCAGATGTCAACAGAAATTCAACTGTTGATTCTGACGATATATCAGTTCTTCAGCAGGCAGGCTTGTTGATTGCTGATGTTCCTCAGAATGAAGAGGGCGCAGTTGATACCGACAGTGCTCAATGGGACGAATATATTATGCTCGTAGATCAGGCAGAAGAGAAAATTGAGGAAGAAGTTGAGCAGGAACAGCCCCAGATTTCATTCAGCATTATTGATTTTATCAAATTTATTGCCGAATATATCAAAAATATACTCCTTTCTTTGTTTAATTTTTAAAAAGTTGACATTTTATTCGCAAAATGTTGAAAATAAATACAACATATTGTATAATCGTATCAATAATTGACCGATTTCAGGTGGACATAGTGAAAATATTAAAAGACAGAATATTAAAAGACGGTAAGGTTTTCCCGGGAAATGTGCTCAAGGTCGACAGCTTCCTCAATCATCAGATGGATATTGAGCTGTTGGGTCAGATTGGTGAAGAGTTTTACAATCGCTACGGTGACTGCGGTGTTACCAAGGTGCTCACAATTGAAGCCTCGGGAATCGGTATTGCGTGCTTTGTTGCTCAACGCTTCGGTGTGCCTATGCTTTTTGCCAAGAAGAATAAAACTAAAAACATTGCTTCTGACGTTTACACAGCGAAGGTAGCTTCTTATACTCATGGTACTACATATGACATAATAGTTTCAAAAGAGTTTATCAATGAAAATGACAAGGTTCTTGTTATTGATGATTTTCTTGCAAAAGGACAGGCTTTGCTCGGTCTTATCGAAATAGTTAAATCTGCAGGCGCTGAGCTTGTTGGAACAGGAATTGTTATTGAAAAGGGCTTTCAGGACGGCGGTAGGCTCCTGAGGGAGAATGGCATAAGAGTTGAATCTCTTGCAATTGTAGATTCAATGGGGGATGACGGAAAGATTGTTTTCCGCACTTGATTCCGGCAATAATAATTGCGATATATTAAAAAATGGAGGAAAAACAAATGAAAAAGATTCTTGCATTGCTTCTTGCAGTAGTTATGGTTCTTG
>JAGBHX010000072.1 GCA_017935265.1 Clostridia bacterium
GAATTTTCGGCGCAGTGAAGCCTGCAAAAGCAATGTTTGCGGTGTATTGTGACAGCTTATCCTTACCGATTACGTTATTGAGATATTCAACCTCTTTTTCGGTTCTGCCGTCGTTCCACAAAATCGCAGGGCGGATAACCTCATCATTTCCGTCAAGAGCAACAAGTCCGTGCATCTGACCGCCCGCACCGATACCGTAGATTTCACTTTTATCAAAATCAGCCGTAAGCTCATTTATTCCCTCAACGATTGCGTTCCACCAGTCTGACGGATTTTGCTCAGACCAGTTTGAACGGGGAAAGCTGATAGGATATTCCTTGGAAATTACGTTTTTGATGTCACCCTTTCCATCCGCAAGCAAAAGCTTTACGGCTGAGGTGCCTAAATCTATACCGATGTAAAGCATAAAATTTCCCTTTCCTTGTTTTCTGTTAACAGTTTAAACCATTGCCGTTTATAATTCAAGAGTTTTAGCCTTGATTTTTACCTGAGTACATTGTAAAATTATATATTGTAAATGCTTTTTACGGAGGAGCTTCAATGAAAACTTTTGTTAAAGAAATTTTTGCAAATCCCGAAAAATTTGACGGCAAAGAAATCAGCATTTCAGGCTGGGTAAGAACCTTGCGCTCGTCAAATGTTTTTGGCTTTATTGAAATAAATGACGGAACGTTTTTCAAAAACATTCAGGTTGTTTTTGAAAGTGAAAACATCCCCAACTACAAAGAAATTGCTTCAATGAACGTGGGTGCGGCGCTGAACATTGACGGTGTGCTTGTGCTCACACCCGAAGCAAAACAGCCCTTTGAAATCAAGGCCGCAAAAATCGAGATTGAAGGTACATCCACCCCTGACTACCCGTTGCAGAAAAAACGCCATTCGCTTGAATATCTGCGCACAATCGCACATCTGAGGCCGAGGACAAACACTTTCTCCGCTGTTTTCAGAGTGAGAAGCGTTGCGGCATACGCAATTCACAAATTCTTTAACGAAAGAAATTTTGTATATACCCCCACACCGATTATCACCGCAAGCGACTGTGAAGGAGCAGGCGAAATGTTCCGTGTAACCACTCTTGATATGGAAAACATTCCAAAGAAAGACGGCGAGGTTGATTACAGCGAAGACTTTTTCAACAAAAGCGCAAACCTCACCGTAAGCGGACAGTTGAGCGCCGAAACTTATGCAATGGCTTTCAGAAATGTCTACACCTTTGGCCCTACCTTCAGAGCAGAAAACTCAAACACCACCCGCCACGCGGCAGAATTCTGGATGATTGAGCCTGAAATCGCCTTTGCCGACCTCAACGATGATATGCAGTTAGCCGAGGATATGCTGAAATTCGTGATAAATTACGTTCTTGAAAATGCGGCGGAGGAAATTGCATTTTTTAACGCTTTCTTTGATAAAGGTCTTATCGACCGTTTGCAGGGTGTTGTTAATGCCGACTTCGGCAGAGTGACCTACACCGAGGCAATCGAAATCCTCAAAAAGAATAACTGCAATTTTGAATACCCTGTTGAATGGGGCAGCGATTTGCAGACCGAGCACGAGCGTTACCTCACCGAAACCGTTTTCAAGCGCCCTGTTTTTGTGACGGACTATCCCAAAGAAATCAAGGCTTTTTATATGCGCCTGAACGACGACGGCAAAACCGTTGCGGCTATGGACTGCCTTGTGCCAGGTATCGGCGAAATCATAGGCGGAAGTCAGCGCGAAGAGCGTTACGACGTGCTTTGTGAGCGTATGAAAGAAATGGGTCTTGACGAAAAAGACTATTGGTGGTATCTGGATTTGAGAAAATACGGCGGAACGAAGCACGCAGGCTTCGGTCTGGGCTTTGAAAGAGCAATTATGTATCTTACGGGTATTCAGAACATCCGCGATGTAATCCCTTACCCCAGAACTGTAGGAAACGCAGAGTTTTAATTGTGAAACTATTGACAATTCAAGGTTTTTTCTTTATTATAGTAATGTTAAAAATAAAATATAAGGAAGTGTTTTTTAGTGGATAAACAATACGAAGCATTATTTACCCCCTGGAAAATCGGCAATGTTGAAATCAAAAACAGAATCGTAATGTGCCCCATGGGCGGTACATCTCTTTTCGGCTGGTTTGAACTTGGCGGTTGCCACTTTGACAAAGAAGCCGCAAAGCTTTTCCTTGAAAGAGCCAACAACAACGTTGGTCTTATCATCCCCGGTATCGCTCCCTTGCGCGACACCTTCTGGGGCAAATGGCTCTGGCAGAACCCCAAGATGTTTGAAGAGCTTAAAGAATTTATGGATGAAATCCATAAAACAGGCGCAAAGCTTTTTGTTCAGCTCACAGCAGGTATGGGCCGTTCCTGGGCTATCACAGAGCTTGTAGCTCCCCTTCATAAAAACAAAATCACACGTGCTCTTGTTAAGCCGATTCTTGACACTTCACACGAGCTCGCTTCCCCCAGCCCCCAGCCCTCACGTTGGGCTCACGACATTATCTGCCCCGAAATGACAAAAGAGCAGATTCACGAAATTATTGAAGCTTTTGCAAAAACCGCAAAGCTCTGCCGCGATGCAGGCGTTGACGGTGTTGAAGTTCACGCTGTTCACGAGGGCTATCTTCTTGACCAGTTCGCAATTGAATTTTTCAACAAGCGTACTGACGAATACGGCGGAAGCTTTGAAAACAGATACCGCTTCGCCGCTGAGGTTGTTAAGGCAATTAAGGAATCCTGCGGTGACGATTATCCCGTATCATTGCGTTACTCTGTTGAGTCAAAGATGAAGGGCTTCTGCGAAGGCGCAATGCCCGGTGAAGAATATACAGAAGTTGGCCGTAATATGGCTGAGTCTGAAAGAGCTGCCAAGTATCTTCAGGATGCCGGCTACGATATGCTCAACGCTGACAACGGTACATATGACTCCTGGTACTGGGCACATCCCCCTATGTATATGCCTCAGAACTGCAACCTTGACGACGTAGCTCACATCAAAGAGTTTGTTGACATTCCCGTTGTATGCGCAGGACGTATGGAGCCCGATGCAGGTGCTCAGGCTGTTGCCGAAGGCAAAATCGACGGCGTAGGCGTTGCACGTCAGTTCCTTACCGACCCCGAATGGATTACAAAGCTTCTTGAAGACAGAATTGAAGAAATCAAGCCTTGTATCTGCTGCCACAGCGGTTGCTTCAACTTCTCATCCTCCAAGGGTCACGCAAACACTCAGGACCTCAAAGACACAATGGGTCTTGCACGCTGCGCACTTAACCCCGAAACAATGCAGTCCAAAAAATACAAGATTGCCCCCGCAAAGAAGAGCAAGAAAATTGCCGTTATCGGCGGCAGTATCGGCGGCATGGAAGCTGCAATTGTTTGTGCAAAGCGCGGTCATACAGTTACTCTTTATGAAAAGTCAGGCGTTCTCGGCGGTGTGTTCATTGCAGCAGCAGCTCCCTCCTTCAAGGAGAAGGACCGCGACCTTATTGCTTGGTATAACCGCGAGATTATGAAATACCCCTCAATCACAGTTAAGCTCAACACAGAGGTTAAGGATGTTAATTCTCTCGACGCTGACGAGGTTATCGTTGCAACAGGTTCAGTTGCAAACAGCATTCCCGTTAAGGGCGCTAAGGAATACGGCATTGAAGCTGTTGAATATCTCCTCAAGGAAAAAGAAGTTGGCGACAACGTTGTTATCGTAGGCGGCGGTCTCACAGGCTGTGAAATTGCATATGACCTCTTCCTTCAGGGCAAAAAGCCCGTTATCGTTGAAATGCAGGATGACCTTATCACCACTCCCGGTGTTGCTCTTGCAAACACAAGCTTCCTTCGTGACTGCTTCAAGGCCAACAACGTTCCTGTATACCTTGAATCAAAAACAACTGAAATCCGCAAGGACGGCGTAACAATCGCAACCAAAGACGGCAAGACTATCGACATTCCTGCTGACAGCGTTGTTCTTTCAGTTGGTTACAGACCTGCTCCCGTTGCTCCCAAAGCAAAGCACGTTCATGTTATCGGCGATGCCGCAAAAGTCGGCAACCTTCGTACCGTTATCTGGGGTGCATGGGACATTGCAATGAAGCTCTGATAAAAATTTAAGTGGCTTACTTCGGTAAGCCACTTTCTTTTATATAAAGTTTTTAATAGCGTTATAAATGCAGATTAAAACAATCACACTCATCAGACCGATAAACAGCTTATCTACCGCGGAGCTGTTTATTTTTTTGTTCAGCGCTCTGCCGATTATCCCTCCGCCGATTCCGCCGCAAATCATCAGCACAAGGGCAACGGGATTGAATTCAGGTACGGAATCCGTAACGAAATAAGTTATCAGATTGGCAAGCTGGCTAAAAAAGATTATGTAAAGGCTGTTTGCGGCGGCCGTCTTCGTTTCCATACTGAAAAAGAAGAAAAGCACCACAAGGTTTATCGGTCCGCCACCTATACCGAGAAAGCTTGACATCACGCCGAGAGAAAGCCCTATAATTACACACATCGGCTTATTTCTGACATTATGAGTGTGAATTTTATTTTTGTTAACGTTATAAATCAGAGTGCCTACGGTGATTATGCCAAGAGCAATTGCCTGAATTGTGCCTAAGGTTTCAGGGGCAGAAACGCTCTCTTTAACAAAAGTAAACAGCTCTTTTCCCAATATACCGCCCAGAGCCGCACCCACAGCAAGAGGCGTACCCGTTGAAAGGTTAATGGTTTTTTCTTTTTTTAACAGGGATTTACCCACGGAATAGCTGCTCATTGAAAGCACCGTACAGCCCGACAAAAAATTAACCGCCGCTATACTTTCAAGAGAAAGCATATCGAGCACAGGCTTAATTATTACGCCTCCGCCAATTCCGCAAATTGCACCTATAACGCTTGCAAGCAGGCTCACTGCTAAAAACGCCAACATAATCTCACCGCCTTTGCTTTATTATATTTCAAACGGTTCAAAAGGTCAATCATAACATCAAATTAAAAAATTATTGACTTTTTTTGTTTTACAAGTTAAAATTTTATTATTAAATTAAGAAAGGTTGATTCTATGGCAGAACTCAAAAAGAAGTACGGCCTGTTGACAGCAATCTGTATGGTTATCGGCATTGTTGTGGGCAGCGGCGTTTTCTTCAAAGCAGAAGCTATCCTCAATTATACAGGCGGCAACCTCAAGCTGGGTATTCTTGCCTGGGTTATTGGCGGCGTGGTTATGATTATTGCCGCTTACACATTTTCGATTCTCGCAACCAAATATGAACGCGTCAACGGCGTTGTTGACTATGCGGAAGCCGCTGTCGGCGAAAAATACGGCTACGTTGTAGGTTGGTTCTTATCCACAATCTATTACCCCACCCTCACAATGGCTCTTGCGTGGCTTTCTGCCCGTTATACACTCGTTCTCATTTACGGTGAAGAGGCTGACATCACAGGCGGTCTTTGCTTTGTGCTCACAGGCTTCTATCTCATTGCAAGCTTCGCTCTCAACACCCTTTCACCCGTTGTTTCGGGTAAATTCCAGGTTTCAACCACCTTTATTAAGCTTGTTCCACTGCTTCTTATGGGCATTGTGGGCACAATCTACGGTCTTACAAAGGGTCACACAATTGCAAACTTCACAACAGTTGTTTCAGATATTCCCACTTCAGATGCAATTTTCAAGGCTGTATGTGCCACGGTTTTTGCCTATGAAGGCTGGATTATTGCCACATCAATCAACGCTGAGCTCAAGGATGCAAAGAAGAATCTTCCCAAGGCTCTCGTCATCGGCTCATTTGCAATTGTTGCAATTTACGTTTTCTACTATGTAGGTCTTGCAGGCGCAATCCCCAACGCTGAAATGATGGCCAGCGGTCAGACAGGCGCAAAGAATGCTTTCGGCGCTGTTTTCGGCAACGTTATGGGTACGGGAATTTTCGTTTTTGTTATTGTTTCCTGCCTCGGCACGCTCAACGGACTTATGCTCGGCTGTTCAAGAGGTCTTTACTCAATCGCCAACCGCGGCAGAGGCCCTGCGCCTCATATCATCGGCAATATCGACAAAAACACCAATATGCCCGCCAACTCCTCAATCGTGGGTCTTCTTCTTTGCGGTGCATGGCTTCTCTTCTTCTATTGCTCACAGATGAGCGATTTCAGCGAAAAGCTTGGTATGTTTGCCTTTGACCCCACAGAGCTTCCCATTGTTACAATTTATCCCTTCTACATCCCCATTTTTGTTAAGATGATGTTCAATAAGGATTTCAGCTTTGTTCAGCGCTTTGTGGCTCCCGTGCTCGCCATTGCAGGCAGCGTGTTTATGGTTATTGCCGCTGTTTACGCTCACGGACCCAAAATCCCGGGCTATCTCATTCTTTTTGCTGTGATTATGATTTTCGGTCTCATTTTCATCAACAAAAAACCTGCCAAATCCAAATAAAACTAACGAGCCGACTTCGTGTCGGCTCAAATTATCGGTGATATTATGAACGATGTTCTTCACTCAGGTGAAATCTACTACCCAAGTGACGACGAAATAATGAAAAAGCAGACTCTGTGCCTTGAAAAGCTTTATGATTACAACGCTACACGACCTCTTGAAGCAGAAAAAAGAGAACAGCTTCTCAAAGAGATGCTTGCAGAAATCGGTGAGAACTGCTACATTGAGCCTCCTCTGCACGCCAACTGGGGCGGACATCACGTGCATTTCGGCAACAGCGTTTATGCAAACTTCAACCTCACCCTTGTTGATGACACTCACATCTATGTTGGCGATTACACAATGCTCGGGCCAAACGTTGTGATTGCAACGGCAGGCCACCCCATATTGCCTGAGCTTCGTGAAAAAGCATATCAATACAATATGCCTGTTCATATCGGCAGAAACTGCTGGTTGGGTGCAGGCGTGATCGTTCTCCCCGGGGTCACAATCGGTGACAACACCGTTATCGGCGCAGGCAGTGTTGTAACAAAAGATATTCCGTCAAATGTGGTTGCCGTGGGCAACCCCTGCAGGGTACTTCGTGAAATCAGCGAACACGACCGACAGTTTTATTTTAAAGACAGAAAAATCCCCGCTGAAATCCTCAAGAAAGATAACGATTGAAATGATTTATAAGAAAAATTTAGATTTTAAGTACATAACTGATGTTTTCGTAGCAGGCGGAGGCGCGGCAGGTGTTTCCGCGGCGGTTGCGGCGGCACGAATGGGAAAGCAGGTCTTTTTAGCCGAGGCATCGGGATGCTTCGGCGGCTTGGGCACCTCAGGGCTTGTGCCCGCATTTGCACCCTTTGATGACGGAGTAAATATTCTGTCTGACGGAATCGGTTATGAAATACGCCAAAAGCTGAAAAACGCTGTTGCGTTAAGGAATTGGACAACCCTTGACACCGAAGAGCTTAAAAGAGTTTATGATGATATTATCACTCAGGCAGGAGTTAAGTTCTCTTTTTTCACCACTGTTTATGATGTGATTGTTAAAGACGGCTCTATAGAAGGTGTTATTCTCGGCTCAAAAAGCGGTCTTTTTGCCGTTAAAGCCAAAATTTATATCGACTGCACAGGTGACGGTGACCTTTGCGCCTTTGGCGGCGCAGAATATGAAAAAGGAGACCCAAACGGCGCTGTTATGCCGCCCACGCTTTGCAGTATCTGGTCAGGCATTGATAAAGACAAGTGTAACGAACCATGGAACGAGCACGTTGAGCAAGCATACAAAGACGGTGTTTTAAGCTACGAAGACAGGCATATCCCCGGATTTTTTCACGGCAATGACGGAATAAGCGGCGGAAACATCGGTCACATTTTTGACGTTGACCCCACAGACGAAGCCGAGCTTACCGACGGTATGCTTTGGGGCAGAAAATCTATGGTAGAATTTGAAAATTACTTCAAAAACTACTTCAGCGGATACAATAATCTTCGCCTTGTTTCAACCGCTTCAACTCTCGGAGTAAGAGAATCACGACGGATAAAATGCGACTACACCTTAAATGTTGACGACTTTATTAACCGTTCAGTTTTTGAAGACGAAATCGGTCGATACTGCTACCCTGTTGACATTCACGTTATGAGCACCGACAAAGAGGAATATGAGCGTTTTTCCAAGGAATATCGCACTTCTCTCAGATATAAAAACGGTGAATCATACGGTATTCCGTATCGTTGTCTTATTCCCGTTTCATTTAAAAATGCCTTGGTTGCAGGCAGATGCATCGGAACCGACCGTCAAATGCAGGCATCAATCAGAGTGATGCCCGGTTGCTTTATCACCGGTCAGGCGGCAGGTACAGCGGCGGCTCTTGCTTGCGAAGAGCAAGATGTACGAAAAATATCAATTAAAGAGCTTCAGCAATCGTTAGTCAAAGGCGGCGCTTATCTCCCTAATTTTATAGAATAAAATTAAGGCTATCTCACTCAAATGAGATAGCCTTTATAATTAGAATTCGTAATTCGGTTTTACAATTTTGCCTGTAACGGAAGATTCAACAATAGCAAGGCAGGCGGCAACTGTTTTTGCGCCCTCGCGTGCATCGGTGAGAACAGGTTTGTCGTTGATGATTGCATCTGCAAAAACTGCAAATTCCTTGATTGCATTGTGGTTGTTGACCTCAACCTCAACAATTTCGGGTTTTTCGGGAGCCACACCGTTTTCATCAGCAACAAAAAGCTGCATTGTGGGTGAGGTGTTGTCGCAGATGAGAGTTCCCTTTGTGCCGTAAATTACTGTGCGCATTGTGTAGTCACGCTTACAGCCTGTTGAAACAAAAACCTTACCGGCAACGCCGTTGGGGAATTTCATAATTGCAACTGTTGCATCGTCATAAGGAACAGTGAGCAGTGCCTTGTGTGTGCCGTAGGCAAACACCTCTTCAGGGTCGCCTGCAAGCCAGCGGAGAAGGTCAACTGCGTGACAACCGCCGCCGATGAGACCGTGACGGTTGGGGTCAGCGCGCCAGTTACCGTCACCGAACTTTGTTTTAACAATGTTCATATAGTCGTGAGCATATTCTGACTCAACGAAGTAAATTTCGCCGAGAGTGCCGTTGTCAATGAGTTCCTTTGCTTTTTCAAAGGAAGGTGTGAAGCGGCAAATCTGGCCAACCATAAATTTGCAGTTTGAAGCCTCTGCGGCTCTTACGATTTCATCAATATCCTCTCTTGTCAGAGCAAGAGGCTTTTCGCAAAGAACGTGCTTGCCTGCGTTGAGAAGGTCAATACAAACCTGCTTGTGTTGCTGGTCGGGAATTGCAACAGAAACAACGTTAATATCTTTGTTGTTGATAATATCGTGATAATCTGTGCACCATTTTTCTTCGGGAATATTATATTTTTTGCCCGCGTTGGCAAGTGTCTCGGGGTCTTTGTCACAGATGAGAGCAATTTCAGCGCCATAGCCCATAGCACCCTCAAGATGTGCCATACCAAACATCATACCGATATTGCCTACTACCAATTTTTTATCCATTTTCATATCTCCTCTTTATTATAAATTGTTAAGAATTTTTAAAACACATTCAAGCTCGTCGGCCTTAACCTTTTCAACGGGAAGGTTGTTTTTAACACAGTCCTTAAAATAAATAAGCTCGTTTGCATAAGCATCACTCTTGGGAAGATTGATGTTGCCTGTGTCACCCTCTGCCTGCTGAGTGAGATTGATAGGCTCATCCTGCTCGGTGGTGTAAATTTTCATTTCTTCATTTTCCCAGGCAACAACAGCTTCCTCAAACTGGAAACGGAACTCTGCTGTGAACGGATAGCGGATAGCGTACCATGAGGATTCGCAATTTACCGAGAAATCACCGAAATCATAAGAAACACTGATGAAATCCTGCTTGGGGAGCTTTGAACGGTACTGATATTTTACAGTGGGCTTACCGAAAGCGTAAACCATAAAATCAAGGTCGTGGATATGCAGATCAAACGGTACAAGACCGCTTCTCTTTTCATCCATCATCCAGTTATCCCAGCTCCAACGGGGATAACCGCCGAGACGGAGCATTGTGCCCGAAAGAAGCTTACCGTATTTTTTGCTGTCATATATTTCTTTGAGGACCTCATACTCAGGCCAGAAACGAAGCACCTGAGCAACCATAAACTTAACGTTGTTTTTGGCGGCGGTTGAATACACCCTTTCAACGTCTTCTTCTTTTAAAGAAATGGGCTTTTCTGTTACAACGTTGATACCCTTTTCCATTGCCTTAACAGCAAAATCTGCGTGAAGATATGTAGGAAGGCAGATGTCAAGAATATCAAGCTCTTCTTTTTCAAGCATTTCATCAAAATCAAGATAACAACGCTTTGAAGCATAATTCTCCATGCGCTCGGGGCGAATATCACAAAGAGCAACAAGCTCTGCATCTTCCATAGCCTCCCATGCAGGGATATGTGCGCCGCTGATTCCGCCGACACCTACAAGACCGACTTTTAACATAAAAATACCTCCAAAATTGATGCTTTAAAAAGTTTATCACACTTTAATTTTTTTATCAATACAGTTTACATTTAATTTGTTGACTGAACCTCAAAAAAATAATATACTTTTAACGGTGGTGATAATATGGTTCTTTACATTGCTCGTCACGGCGAAACAAACCCTGCTCAGAAGCCCGAACCGCTTCTGACCGAAACCGGCTTTGACCAGGCAAAAAGGCTGGGCGAAAGAATGTCACGGCTTCACCTTGACCGCGTTTTTGCAAGCTCACTTATAAGAGCACAGCAGACGGCCAAGGAAACTGCAGACAGACAAAATCTCCCCGTTGAAATCTTCCCCGATATTTACGAGATTGAAAACGGCGAGACTTCGGACTCGGCTTATAAGCGTGCTGTTGCGGCAATCAAATCCCTCAGGGAGCAATTCACGAAAGATGAAAGAATAATCGTCTTTGCCCACGGCACCTTCAACAACTGCCTTATCAGCGCGGCATTGGGATTCCCTGTGAGAGATGATTTCAATTTCTGCCAGGAAAACACAGGGCTCACCTGTATCAGATTTATGCCTGACGGAAAAACCAAAGCAGAATTTATCAACGACTACGGTCACCTTGACAATCCCGAATTTTAACAAATAAGCCACGGTCAGGCCGTGGCTTTTATCTTTTTAAAAAGCAAAATATTTTTCTCTCTGCTTTTTCATTCTGCCGTTTATGGCTGTGAGAAGTCTTGCAGCGTCCTCATCACCGCAGGCATAATCCTTCATCAGTCTGCCCTCTTCAAAAACAAGCTCGTCGTGAAGGGTAAAAAACTCACGAAGGAGGAAATTGCCGTAGCGTACAAATCTTGTTTCACCCACAAGACGAAGCTCCTTGCTGATTGAGTCAACCGCAACAGAATAAAAATCTTTGATTGAAGAAATAATTCCTTCTCTTGTGTTTTCGGGAGCAAAAACAATTGTTGAAGCCACGAAGCCTTTGTCGTTGTGCACACAGCTGTGGCTGTCGGTGCTGCCAACAATGGGGTAACGCCTGCCCTTTGCTCTGTCATCATAATATCTTGCGGCCTGGAAACCGTTCTGTTCAAAATAAGCTTCACCGCCGAGAACCTCAAAAGCATCAAAGGGCTGAGTTTCCATAATATGCTCAACAAGCGTTTCAGGCACGTGGAAAACATTCTGAACCCAATAAGGGTGGCAGAAAATCCCCAGACCGTCAGCCTTTTTAATATGGTTAAAAATCCACACACAAGAAGCATAGGTGAATTTTTCAACTCCGTCGGGAATATTGAGAGTTTCGGCAAGCTCGTTTACCTGACGCTTGTATTCCTCAACGCTGATAATTTCAGGACATTCACCGTTGAGTGAGCGAAGCTCCTTTGACGGCCCCACATCAATGTGGTGGTCGCCCGGCATAAGTGCATTAACACTGTATGTTCCGCCGAAATTGACGATGTGAATATCGTTGCCCTCAAGATGAACCTCTTCACCGGCTACAAGGTTAAACTCGGTGGGAACATCCTTAAAGGTGTTTATCGCTTCAAGGGAGCCGTAATAAACGTCGTGGTCGGTGATTGCAAGGAAGTCGTAGCCGTTTTTTCTGTATTCTGCGGCAACAATGGCAGGAGCCTGACGTCCGTCGGAACGGCAGGTGTGCATATGCAAATCCCCTCTGAAGGGATATCTGCCAACCAGGTCGGGCAAAAGGGAATAAACACTCAGGCGAACAACACGCTTATCACCTTTCATAACATCCACAAAATGCTCCTGCTCACCTACAAATGCGTGCTTAAAGCGAAGACAACCGTCAGCGTCGGGAGTGAGCTTGTATTCAACAAGGTTGTTCCTTTCGGGATAGCGAAGATTGTTGCCCTGAGTGAGCTGACGCAACCAGATTGCATATTCACCCTCAAAGGCTGCGTGCAGACCCAAGGGCTTTATTGTAATTTCAATTTCCTTATCACAGGGAAACACCTTGGGGAAAATATCATAATTTGTAAGTTCAAGCTTAATCATAAAAAGCCTCCTGCCTCCTGATTTGCTTCATTGTAACACACCGTAACAAAAATTTCCACAAATAATGTGATATTTCTTTTTTTACATTCCGCTTTAACACTTTACAAAATTAAAATTATGTGTTATACTCTCTGTATGTTTATTTGACAGGAGGACGGTAAAATGTTGGATTCAAAAAACATTTTAATCATCGTTACCATTGCCGTTTATCTTTTGGCAATGGTTGCAATCGGTCTTGTTTATTCCAAAAAGAATAAAAGCACCGATGATTTCTATTTAGGCGGCAGAAAGTTGGGCCCCCTTGTTACGGCTATGAGCGCCGAAGCTTCTGATATGAGCAGCTGGCTGCTTATGGGTCTTCCCGGTGTTGCTCTTGTGGCTGGTCTTGCCGAAGCCACTTGGACAGCTCTCGGTCTCGGCATCGGCACTTGGATCAACTGGCTTATAGTTGCAAAGAGAATCAGAATGTATTCTCAGAAAATTGATGCAGTTACCATACCTGAGTTTTTCTCAAAGCGTTTTGGCGATGATAAAAACATTCTTTCACTTATTGCAGGCCTTGTTATTATCGTGTTCTTTGTGCCTTACACGGCATCAGGCTTCAACGCTTGCGGAACACTTTTCTCCAGCCTTTTCGGTGTTGACTATTTCACGGCTATGGTAATCAGCGCAGTTGTTATTGTTGCTTACACAACTCTCGGCGGTTTCCTTGCCGCGTCAACAACAGACCTCATTCAGTCAATCGTTATGACAATTGCTCTTGTTGTGGTTGTCGTTTTCGGCATCAACTATGCAGGCGGATGGGATAATGTGGTTGTTAATGCCAACTCAATGCCCGGCTTCCTTGAGCTGTTTAATACATATGATCCTGCCACTCAGGCAAGCAAGCCCTACAATGCACTCACCGTTGCATCGACCCTTGCTTGGGGTCTCGGCTATTTCGGTATGCCCCACATTCTTCTCAGATTTATGGCTATCAACGATAAAAACAAGCTCAAGACATCTCGCAGAATTGCAACAATCTGGGTATTCATCTCAATGGCTATTGCAATTTTAATCGGCGTTATCGGTTCTGCCGCCGTTGCCAACGGAAGCATTGCTTTGGACGCTGCAAATTCTCAGAGAATTATTATTGAAATTTCAAAGCTTATCAGCCAAAACAGCGCGTTCTTCGCTATTGTTGCAGGTGTTATTATTGCAGGTATTCTTGCCGCAACAATGTCAACATCTGACTCACAGCTTCTCACAGCGGCCTCAGCTGTTTCGCAGAATATTTTTCAGGAGTTTTTCCATAAAAAGCTCTCACAAAAAGCTTCTATGATCGTTGCCCGTTGCGCAGTTATTGTTATTGCAATCGTCGGTGTTATCTGGGCAAAAGACGAAGGCTCTGTTTTTGAAATCGTTTCATTCGCTTGGGCAGGCTTTGGTGCTTCCTTCGGACCCGTTGTTCTCTTCGCCCTCTTCTGGAAACGCACAACCAAATGGGGCGCACTTGCTGGTATGGTTGTAGGCGGCTCAATGATTTTCATCTGGAAATATCTCATCGCTCCCCTTGGCGGACTGTTTGCAATTTATGAGCTTCTCCCTGCATTTATTCTTGCAAGCATCGTTATCGTTGTTGTTTCTCTTCTCACAAAGAAACCCTCTAAGGAAATCGAAGACGATTTTGAGCTTGTAAAGTCAGGCAAGCTTAACTGATTCAAACCAAGCATTAAACTCCTCGGCTAATTGCCGAGGAGTTATTTTTATGCCTTATTCTTTTTAAAATGTCTGATACAGCTAATCACCACAACAGTGCCGATTATAGGGAATATTGCCGTTACAAGCATTCCTGCCTTCATTCCGATTTGCTCCGTTGTCAGCCCTGTTGCAACGCTCATCTGCGCCGCCTGACTGCTTGCCGCCACGGTATCAATCACAATTCCCATTAACTGCGGTGCTATTGAAGCACCCAGGTCGCCGCCCGCCGCCATAAGCGCAAAGGCCGCAACTCCTGCACCGTGAACGTTTTCTTCCATCATAATTAGCGTGCCGGGCCAGAGCATTGCCGTAAATATTCCCGTAAAAATGCACGCAACAAACGGAGCAACCACTCCCGTTGAAAGCCCTGCCACAAGGTAGCATACCGCCGCGCCGATCATTCCGCCAAGCAAAATTCTGAAAATGTTTTTGCCGTATTTTGCATATCCGATTCTCGCCATACCCAGTAAAATCGCAAACATCGCCATACCGAGAATATCACCCGTTGCCTTGTCGATGCTCAGCGCGTTTTCCACATAGCTGGATA
>JAGBHX010000073.1 GCA_017935265.1 Clostridia bacterium
AGGTGCAGGTGTATGCCTTATCGTCAATAAGACCGAGCTTTGCAAGCTGGCCGTCATACATATCCTGCATACTATACATAAATTTGTTGAAGATGAGCTTCTGAAGGAAGTTTGCGGGAACTTTGGGGTCAAGGGGCTTGGGGTCAACGGAGAACTTCTGAGCCGAAAGTGCACCGCCCTCAATAAGCTGAGCCATAAGGTCATAGACGGGTTTCATAACCTTAAGACCGAAGCTGGTTACAAGGTGACCTTTTTCGCTTGTAACGGGAATCATTTTTGTTGCGTCAAAGGCATCGCCGTAAAGAACAAGAGTCTTCATGACTTTTGCCATTGTTTCACCCTTGGAGCCATTGAGTATATCAATTTCTTCCTGAGTGAGATTCATTTTGTAATCCATAATTGGAGACCTTCCTTTCTGAATTAAGTTATCTTTAACATTGTAACATCTTCCAAAACCAAATTCAACACATTATATTATTTTTTTATACTTTTTTTATATGGCAATCATATAAATCCGGTTCTCTGACAGAATAAAAGCTGAAAAAAATCCGACGGTGTAAACCGCCGGATTTGTTCTGTTATTTATTGGATACAATTTCTTTTGCGCTTGCGGCAAGACCTGCAATGCCCTGAATGTCGCTGGGGATTATCAGCTTTGTTGCCTGACCGTCTGCGGCGGCTTCAAAAGCTTCAAGGCTCTTGATTGTAAGATAGCCTTCGCCGGGAGCAGCCTGGTTGATAAGCTCAATTGCCTTCGCTCTTGCCTGTTCAACCTTGAGGATGGCTTCGGCTTCACCTTCTGCTTCTCTGATTTTTGATTCTCTGATAGCTTCAGCGGCAAGGATTGCGCTCTGCTTATCGGCTTCAGCGGCAAGAATCTTGCTTTCCTTGTTACCTTCGGCAACAAGGATTTTTGATGCCTTTTCGCCTTCTGCGGTGAGGATTGCTTCACGGCGCTGACGTTCAGCCTTCATCTGCTTTTCCATTGCGTCCTGAATTTCTCTGGGCGGAAGAATGTTTTTGAGTTCAACTCTGTTTACATTGATGCCCCAGGGGTCAGTTGCTTCGTCAAGAATACCTCTGATTTTTGCGTTGATGATGTCGCGTGAAGTGAGCGTGTGGTCAAGCTCCATTTCGCCGATGATATTACGCAGCGTGGTTGCCGTAAGGTTTTCGATTGCGGCAAGAGGTCTTTCAACACCGTAAGCATAAAGCTTGGGGTCAGTTATCTGGAAAAACACGACAGTGTCGATTTGCATTGTGACGTTGTCCTTGGTGATTACAGGCTGAGGCGGAAAGTCAACGATTTGCTCTTTAAGTGAAACCTGACGGGCGACTTTTTCAATAAACGGTATTTTTACGTGGAGACCCGTTTGCCAGGTAGCGCTGTATGTTCCGAGCCTTTCGATAACGTAAGCTTTTGACTGCGGAACGATTTTGATGTTCAAAACAACAATAATTATAATAAAAATTGCAAGACCGATTAAAATAAAAGGAATCATAAATACACCCTCCTGAAATTATCTGACGATGAGCTTTACACCGTCAATTTTTGTTACGGTTACCTCTTGGTTTTCTTCAATAACATCGCCTGTTTCGGAGCGTGCCGTCCATAAAACGCCGCCAACTTTTACGGCACCCTTACCGGCAATATTATCAATTTTTTCGGTAACAACTGCGCTCTGACCGATGCATCTGTCAGCGTTCGTGGGCTGAACCTTTGGCTTTGCAAACTTTTTGACAAGCGGTCTTGTTACTGCAAGAACGATTGCTGAAACAGCAACAAAAACAACCCACTGGAGCCAGACTTCGGCACCGAGCATCTGTGCAATAAGTGAAGCAAGCGCACCAACGGCAAACCAGATTGTAACAAGCTGCGCCGTTACGGCTTCAATCACAATGAAAGCCACAAGCATTATTGCCCAGAATGCAAGCATATACTGTTCCATTTTATCTCCTCCTTTACCGTGGAAATAAGCACTATGCTTGATTTAATTATAGCATTTCGTTTTCTGAATTGCAATAATTTCAGATTAATTTACAAATTGTAAATAATTCAGAAGATATTTTCAATTGAGATTCTTTCGTCGCTTTCGAAAATGCTGAGCATAACACGGATTTCGTTGCATTTTTCGCAAAGCAGCTCCCTGTTACCCGAAGAAGAAATATCGTTGAGCGAGTTGATGGTTCTGTTTATTTCGGTCAGATTTTCATGTACCGAAATGATTTTGAGAAACTTCTGAGCATTGTTCCATTTTGCAATAACAGCTCTTGTTTCATCAACAAGCTCTTTTTCGCTTGCAGTTTGCGAAACAGAGCTGAGATGCGAAACGTCAGCGGAGACAGAGTTGATATTGTCAATAAGGATTTTAGTGAAAACAAATGCGGAAACAACCGCAAAAGCAAGCAGTGAAAGGGCAACAATAACTCTCTTCATTTTTTCTTTTTCTCCTTTTTAGTTTCATCGTCTTTGAGCAGAACGCTGAGCTTTCCGTTTGTTTCAAAAATAGCATAGGAAACCTGTTTGACGTCAAAAACATCCTTCTGCCTCAGCGCGCCTTCAAGGCCATCAACTGTCATGCGCAGCGTTCGCAGAGCGTCAATATCAATTTTGCCGTTTCTGATTACAATAACTTCGTGACCCTGCATAAGAGTGCGCAGCTTTGAGCTTTTGAGGCTCAATGCAGAGAGAATGATCTCAAACGATACAAAAACAACCAGCGGCACTGCGGCGTAAAGAACGGGTATACCCTTATCCTGAAGCGGGAGCGAAGCAACCTCAGAAATGAGTATGGTTATAACAAGCTCCGAGGGCTGCATTTCGCCGATTTGTCTTTTGCCCATCAGTCTTATGATAAATATGACCGCCGCATAAAGAAGAACAGCTCTGATTAATAAAACCGCCATTATAAAACTCCTTTTGTTTTTTTATATCTTCGGCTGTTGACTGCGATAAAATATATGTGTATAATTTAGGTAAATATGTCGGGAGGAGAAAATATGAAGCATTATCTCGGCTTTGATATCGGCGGAACAAAGTGCGCAGTTGTTTTGGCTGAATGCGATTCCTCTGCAGTTCTTGATAAAATACGTTTTGAAACTAAAGTCAGCCGTGGCTGGCGTGCGGTTGTTGACGAGCTTCTTGAAAGCGCAGAAACACTGCTTCAAAGAAATGCGCTGAAAAATGAAGACGTTGTTGCCTGCGGTGTAAGCTGCGGCGGTCCGCTTGACGGTAAAAAGGGGATAATTATGTGTCCGCCCAATCTGCCCGACTGGGATAACGTGCCGCTTGCGGAAA
>JAGBHX010000074.1 GCA_017935265.1 Clostridia bacterium
GCTCTGCAAAACGCACGCCTGTGGTTATGGGAGATGTTTCACGTGAAACAAGAAGCTCGTTGAGCTTGTCGCAAGGGCTGATGACAACTCTTTCTGCACGCTTACGCTCTGTTTCAATCAGTTCAAGCTTGTGAAGATATTTGTTATAACTCTCTTCGCTTATAAGACCAAGCTCGTAGCCGAGGGGAGTGAGTCGGCGGTCAGCATTGTCCTGACGGAGAAGAAGACGGTATTCTGAGCGCGAGGTCATCATTCTGTAAGGGTCGGAGCAGCCTTTTGTAACAAGGTCGTCAATCAGCGTGCCGATATAAGACCCTGAGCGTTCAAGAATGACCGGCTCCTTGCCTTGAACCTTTCTTGCAGCGTTGATGCCAGCCACAAGTCCTTGCGCTGCGGCTTCTTCGTATCCGCTTGAGCCGTTGAACTGATCTGCACCGAAAAGACCGCTGTGCTCCTTAAATTCAAGGGTGGCGTCAAGGGCGGTGGGGTCAACGCAGTCATATTCAATGGCATAAGCAGTTCTCATCATCTGCGCATTTTCAAGGCCGGGGATAGTGTGCATAAATTCAAGCTGCACATCCTCGGGCAAAGAAGATGACAAGCCCTGAAGATACATTTCCTGTGTATTATATCCGCAAGGCTCAACAAAAATCTGATGCCTTTCTTTTTCGTGGAAGCGGACAATCTTGTCTTCAATGCTGGGGCAATAGCGCGGGCCCTTGCCGTCGATTTTTCCGCCGTAAAGGGGAGAACGGTGAAGATTATCAAGGATAACCTTTTTTGTCTTCTCGTTTGTGTATGTAACGTAACAGCACATTTTATTTTCTATTTTAGAATTATTATCAAAAGAAAAGGGGACTATTCTTTCATCGCCCAACTGCTCTTCAAGCACCTCGGTGTTGACACTTCTTCTGTTAACTCGGGCAGGTGTGCCGGTTTTAAAGCGTCTGAGGGGAATGTTCATCTCCTTGAGTGAATTAGAAAGCTCCTTTGCAGGGAACATTCCATCAGGTCCGCTTTCATAGGCAACGTCGCCCACATAAATCCAACCACCCAGGAAAGTACCCGTTGCAATAATTACACACTTTGCTTTATAAACAGCTTCAAGGTTGGTTTTCATTGTCCACAAGCCGTCTTCTGTTTTTTCTAATTTAACAATTTCAGCCTGACGAATTTCGAGGTTATCCTCGCTTTCCATCACCTGCTTCATATATTCGGAATAAGGTCTGCGGTCAATCTGCGCTCTGAGAGAATGAACTGCAGGGCCTTTACCTAAATTGAGTATTCTGCTCTGGAGAGTGTTGGCATCAGCCGCTTTGCCCATTTCACCGCCGAGGGCATCAATTTCGCGCACAAGGTGTCCCTTTGAGGTGCCTCCGATTGAGGGATTACAGGGGAGGTTGCCAACCCAGTCAAGGTTAACTGTAAACACCCCTGTCTGCACGCCGAGACGCGCGGCGGCAAGCCCCGCTTCTATTCCTGCGTGGCCTGCTCCGATAACAACAACATCATAAGTTTTTGCAAAATACTCCATATTACTTTCCTACACAAAAATTACTGAAAACCTTGTCAACAACTGCCTGCGTTGCCTTTTCGCCCGTAAGCTCAAGCAAAGCAGAAACAGCGTCGTCAATACATATTCCCGCCGCATCAAGGGTAACTCCCATCATAAGAGCGTTTTCCGCTTCGGTGAGAGATTCCACAGCCCTGAGGCAGCACTGACGCTGACGCTCGTTTGTAAGCATTGCTGCGTTGGGATCAAAGCTTTTAGTTCCCAAAAGCTCGGTTATTTTATCTTTAAGCTCCTGCAATCCGCCGCCGTCAATGGCGCTCATTTCAACGGGCTCACCCATTGCGAAAATAATATATTCACGGTCAATTTTAGAAGCTTTATCTGTTTTGTTAAGCACGGGGATAACGGGCTTGCCCTCACAAAGAGCAATCAGCTCCTTGTCCTCCTTGCTCAGTTCATCACCCGAATCAAAAACAGCAATAACAATTGCGCTTCGGGCAAGCTTTTCACGGCTTTTTTCCACGCCGATTTTTTCAACGGTATCGCCTGTTTCTCTGATTCCTGCCGTGTCCGAAAGGCGAAGAATACAGCCGTCAACGTTAACTGTTTCTTCAACAACATCACGGGTAGTGCCTTCAATGTCGGTTACAATTGAACGGTCATACCCCGTGAGCAAATTCATAAGCGTGGACTTGCCTGCATTGGGTTTGCCGATAATTGCCGCTTCAACACCGCCCGTCACAGCCATTCCGCTGTCAAAACGGTCAAGAAGAGCCTTGATTTCTTTCTTTGCAGTTGAAACGGTGCTGAGAAATTCCTTTTCATTGAGCTCTTCAATTTCTTCGTCGGGGTAGTCCACCCAGGCAGAAATGTGAGCGCAGATTTCAACCAGCGAATTGTTAACCTCATTCACCTTTTTGCTCAAAGAGCCTTCAAGAACATTGAGCGCCGCACTCATTCCCTGCTCACCCTGAGAATTGATGAGGGTCATAATTCCCTCAGCGCCCGACAAATCCATTTTGCCGTTTAAAAAGGCGCGCTTAGAAAATTCGCCCGGGCCTGCAGGCACTGCACCGCAGTCAAGGATAACTCTGAGCACCTTTTTAACCACAAAAATTCCGCCGTGGCAGGTGATTTCAACAACATCCTCACCCGTAAAGCTGTGGGGTGCTTTAAAAACAAGGCAAACAGCCTCGTCAACAGGCTGTTCACCGTCATAAATTTTTCCGTATAATGCCTGATAGCCTTTTAATTCCCCAAGCTTTTTTCCGCCCACAGATTTAAAGGCCTTATCGCATATTTCAACCGCATCCTTGCCCGACACACGGACAGTTGCAATTCCGCCCACTCCCGCAGGGGTTGCAACAGCGGCAACAGTATTTCTATCAATCATTGTTAAGTCCTCGCGCATCTCCGTTCATTGCCGAAGCAATAACACGTCCGCCGATTTTCATTTCGGAAAAAACAATTTTTCCTTCTTCGTCATAGCTTACCTCAAAGGTATAAATTGTTCCGCGGTAAAGCTTGCCGTTTTCAGTTTCAACGGTGAGCATCGGAAAAACAAACTTTGGCTCAAACCTTCTGTTAGCGTTGTAAATTTCGAGCACGGTCGTTCCTGCCACAAGTACAAAAGCAACGGCAAAGGTAATCAGAAGAGTTTTAAAAGCAAAGCCTATAACCGACTTTTTGCGTTCCTTCTTTTCTTTTTTCTTTGAAAAGTTTTTCTTTTTGTTTTTAAGGTTGAGCTTAATCTGTCCGCCCGAAAGTCTTATGGCAATTCTCTCATAAGCGGCCTTTGCAGGGCAGTCCTCAAGGTTGGCAAAACCCGTTGAAGAAGCAAAAGCAATAGTCTTGTCCTCAGGCACAACACCGATAAGCTGAGCCTTGACTGCATCAATTGTTTCGTCAATGTTAAGGTATTTGCCGTTCTGGGTAGATTCCTTATCAAAACGGTTTATCACAAGTCTGACATCTTCAACACCGGCATCATAAAGCTCGTCCACAGCTCTTGCCGCCGCTCTGACACAAACCTCATCGGGAGTTGAAACAA
>JAGBHX010000075.1 GCA_017935265.1 Clostridia bacterium
GTCTTGCATCGGAGTCGGTTATTTCAAGAAGATAATCCCATTTGTAGTTTTCAATTCGTTTAAAGAATTCACCGTTTTTGCAAACGCGGTAATAAGCAATTCCGAAATTATCGGTTGAAGCCTCCCAGCTTACCGTTACAACGTTTTCGTCTGAAACGGCTTTTAAGTCAGCAGGTGCGGTAGGACACTCGGTTTCAAGCACGTAGCCGTTTTCAACATAATCGCGGTAGGTTTCAATATACATATCCTTCACAACATTGTGTGAATAATAATGTGAATATGAAAAAGTGATGATATTTTCGCAATAGCGCGAAGCAACATCCAACTGCATAACAAAGCGGTCAAGGGTTGCGGTTACTGATTCGATATTTTCAGTTTCCGGTCGAAGAATTGTTCCGCCGAGAATGCTCGGGCCTGTTGCAATGTCAAAATTCTCGCAATTTCCCCACAGTTTTATGTCTGCCTCAGCCTTTTCAGCCGCCGCAGAATACATTTCCCACACTCTGACAAGGTCGTCTTCTTCAATCCAATCAGCGCCGAGTGCATCCTGCGGAGCAACAATGTCACCGTCTCTGAAAGCGGTGTTTTCAAAGAAAGTGAGCCACTGAGAATATGTTGCAACATCGCCAAGGTCGAGGTAATGAGCCGTGTACGGGCTTATCATCATCGGCAAATCGGGGTCAACCTCAGTTGCCCTGCTGAGCACTGTGTTGAAGCCCTTGACCATTTTGCCCATAAGCGGTCCGCAGTTAATCTGATTGTTGATTTCAAGAGTAAAATACCACCCGTAGAAATTTTCGGGGCTTACGGAATAACAGCCGTCATAAATGTCCTCAAGCATATCGGCAGTGATGTTGCAAACATTCTTATATTCCCCTGTGAAATTACCGACAAGCCAGAAGGAATCAAACATAGTAAGACCTACAAAAATTTTGATGTCGGTGCCCTTGCAGGCCTCCAGCGCCGCCTTGACAACATCGCCGCCAAAGGCTGCACCATCAAAGGCAGGGATTGTGCTGTTGTAATATACAGTCCAGTTGCCGTCAGCATCCATATTTGCAACGTCCTGCAAAACGAGGTATTTAACACCGTCGTTCTGCATACACTCAACCTCGTCTGCCCAACGCTCACTGTCCCAGGAGCTGCTCATCCAGGACTGGAGAAAAGTGCCGTTAAACTCAGGTGCACATTTGCGCTCAGGAAGCTGTGTGTCGCCAAAGGGGGCCGCAAAGGTGATCAAAGCCAACAGTGCGACAAAAAAATTCTTAATTAAGCCGAACATAAAATACTCCTCGCTTTATAAACGATTTAACAATGAAACAGCAATGGCTAAAAACGGGACAACCACTGCTGTTTGATCATTTATTTTTCCTTGTAAATATTCACTTCATAAGCACGGAGATTATCAACTGGTGCATCATAGTTTGAAAGCACACACTCACCTATTGCAATGAAAGGTCTCTTAACCGTGTTTTCAGTGAGATTCATTTCAATATAGAACTTACCGTCCTTGCTCTCTCTGTAGAGACAGAAGGTTTTATCGTTTGTTTTAAGAGGCTTGAAATCACCGTAAACAAGGGTGGATTTATTTTCCTTGCGCAGTGCTATAAGTGATTTGTAATAATTATAGGGGCTTGATTTATCCTCAATCTGAGCCTTGGCATTACAGTCTTTATAATCACCGTTTACTCTTATCCATGGAGTGCCTGTTGTGAAGCCTGCATTTTCACTGTCATCCCAGCAAACAGGTGTTCTTGAATGGTCACGGCTGCCGGCCATAATAACCGCCCAGGCTTCGTCGGGAGTTTTGCCTTTTTCTTTAAGCTCTGCAAATTTGTTAATTGACTCAACATCGCGTATTTCGCTTATGTCGTTGAACTGGCAGTTCATCATACCAAGCTCTTCACCCTGGAAAATATAGGGTGTTGCACGGCCTGTGAGAAGCATTGCACCGATGAGCTTTGAAAGCGAATTTCTGAACTGAGGGTCGGGGTTAACCTTTGAAACCATTCGCGGATTATCGTGGTTTTCAATAACGAGTGTGGGCCATGATGAGCCGTAAAGTGAAAGCTGGTATTTTGTAAACATCTCTTTAAGATATTTAAGGTCGTATTTATAGTCGTCCCATCTCTGCTTTCCGCGGGGCTCAAGCTGGTCAAAAAGGAAAGTCTCTCTGATTTCTTCACGGGAATCGTCAATGAGGTATTTTGCCATTTCTACACCGATACCGCCTGTTTCACCAACACAGAAGGATTCGGGGAACTTTTTGAAGGAATTTTCATTAAGCTCGTGAAGATATTCGTGAAGTCTCGGTCCCCAGAAATAGTGCTCACCACCGTAGCCGATAAATTCACCGACGAGAGGATTGCCGTCGGGAAGACCGTCAACCTTTGAAATGAGGTTGATAACGTCCATACGGAAGCCGTCAACGCCTTTTTCAAGCCACCAGCAAACCATTTCGGCAATTTCCTTGCGCATATCGGGATTTTCCCAGTTGAGGTCCATCTGCTTTGAAGAGAAAATGTGCATTGCCCACTCGTCAAGCTCGGGATAATAATTCCAGGCTGAACCGGAAAAAACAGAAGTCCAGTTATTGGGAGGGATTCCGTCACCCTTGCCCTTGCGGAAGATATAATAATCCTTATATTTTTCATCACCTGCAAGAGCCTTCTGAAACCACTCGTGCTCATCGGAGGTATGGTTAACCACAAGGTCCATAACAAGCTTCATTCCGCGCTTATGGATTTCTTCAAGCATCATATCAAAGTCGTCCATAGTGCCGAATTCAGTCATAATCTTGCGATAATCACGGATGTCATAACCCATATCGTCATTGGGAGAGTCGTAAATGGGGCTGAGCCAAAGCACGTCAACACCCAGGTCTTTGAGATAATCAAGCTTTGAGATAATGCCCTGAAGGTCGCCGATACCGTCACCGTTTGAATCCATAAATGAACGTGGATAAATCTGATAAATAACAGATTCCTTCCACCATTTGGGGTCAACCTCGTTTTTGGTGATAACCTTTTCGGGTGTCAGATTAAGAAGATTGCAGATATGTTCAATTGTTTCCATAGGAAGCTTGTCACCAAGAAGCTTCGGAAGAAGGCTGAGCTTCATTTTGCCGACTAACGGATTGTGAATAACTGCCGCAGGAATACCTGCATGGTAAGCAACCATTTCAATAAGGTCATTTCCCACAGGAGTGCTAAGTACGTCTTTCAATGTGCTGGCAGGAGTAATTTTCATAAAAATCCCCTTTCGATTTAATTATTTAATCTATTATACACCAATCAATAATATTTTTCAATATCAGCAAAACCATTTTGATAATTGCTTTATTGTAACACACAAAGAAAAAGCACTTCCGAAGAAGTGCTTTTAAAATTAAGCTTTGTTAGCTGAGCCGAAGAGCTCAATCTTTTCTCTTACGCAAGCCTTGATTGCTTCTGCGCCGGGAGCAAGAAGCTTTCTGGGGTCAAAGCCCTTGCCTTCAAGGTCTTTGCCTGCTTCGATATACTTTCTTGTAGCTTCCTGGAATGCAAGCTGACATTCGGTATTAACGTTGATTTTAGAAACGCCGAGAGAAATAGCCTTCTTAATCATATCAGCAGGGATACCGGTACCGCCGTGGAGAACGAGAGGCATGGTGCCTGTGAGCTTCTGAATATCATCAAGAGTATCAAAGCTAA
>JAGBHX010000076.1 GCA_017935265.1 Clostridia bacterium
CGAAGAGAGTCAGTTCTCATATAGGTGATAAGACCTGTTGTGCCGATGCCTGCAACGTCAATACCTTCATACAACTCCTGTGCAGTACGCATTGTGCGCTGTGACTGGAAGCCCAGCTTTCTTGAAGCCTCCTGCTGAAGGGTGGAGGTAATAAAAGGAGGAGCAGGGTTCTTTTTTCTTGTTCCTTTTTTGAGCGATGTTACATTATACTTCGCACCGTCAAGGCGGGCAATGTAGGAATCTGCCTGCTCTCTGTTGGTGATTTTAACCTTGCCTGTTTCGTCACCTACAAATGCGGCTGAAAAAATCTTGCGGCAAGGGGCGGTAAATTTGGCATCAAGTGACCAATATTCTTCAGGCACAAAAGCTCTGATTTCATTTTCGCGGTCAACAATCAGCCTTACCGCAACACTCTGAACACGTCCTGCAGAAAGTCCGCGGCGGATTTTCTGTGAAATAAACGGACTGAGCTTGTAACCCACAAGGCGGTCAAGAATTCTTCTTGCCTGCTGGGCATTAACCAGATCAAGGTCAATGCTTCGGGGAGCTTTCATTCCGCTTTCGATGCCCGACTTTGTAATTTCGTTGAAGGTAACACGGTTCTGTGCGTTGACGTCAAGGTCAAGGAGCGCCGCAAGATGCCACGAAATTGCTTCTCCCTCGCGGTCAGGGTCGGTTGCGAGAAGAACTTCATCGCTGTTTTTAACCTTTTCTTTAAGCTCCTTAACAAGCTTTTCCTTGCCCTTGATAATTGCATACTTGGGGGCAAAATCATTTTTTATATCAACGCTCAGACGGGCGGCAGGCAAATCACGGATGTGACCCATAGAAGCGGTAACATCGTACTCCTTGCCCAGATATTTTTTAATTGTTTTAACCTTGGTAGGCGACTCAACAATAATCAGTTTTGACATAGAACATCTTCCTATCATTTTTTTAGATAAAGCTTTCCCGGTCGGGGCTCAACAAGCTCCCACAGTTCAAGCTCAGTCACGGCAGAAAAGATTCTTGTGAAATCCATTGCCGTTTTTCTTGCAATATCATCAATATGTATCGGCTCGTCACCGAAAACCGAATAGACGGTTTTTGCATCCTCAGAAATTCCGCTGAGGTCCTTGACCTGAGAAAACGCCTCTTTGTTAAAGCTTTCCTCTTTCTTTTCCATACGGCTTTTGGTGTTGATATATTCCACCGAGCCCGTCATTTGCAGTTCATTTTCAATTTTATTTATATCTATTGCCTTGGGGTATTTCACCGCATAAGGGTAAAGCACATCAAAAGCAGAAAACACGGGCTTTGCACCGTCGTTTATCAGCTTGTGCACACCCAAAAACTTACTGCTCATCACGTTGCCGGGAACAGCATAAACATCGCGACCCTGTTCAAGAGCAAGACCTGCGGTAATCAGCGAGCCGCTTTTAATGCCCGCCTCAATCACCACCGTTCCGTGGCAAAGCCCCGAAATGAGCCTGTTACGGACAGGGAAATTGTATGAGCTGGCAGGGGTAAGCGGCGGATATTCGCTCACTAAAGCTCCGCTGCAAGCAATTCTTTCACGAAGCTCAGAGTTTGACTGAAGATAGTCCGTACCAAAGCCGCAACCAAGCACCGCAAGGGTTTTGCCTCCTGCCTCAAGTGCACCCAGGTGAGCCGCACTGTCTACACCCAATGCACCGCCCGAAATGATTATTCCGCCCGAACGGGTAATGGATGCCGAAAGACTTTTGGCAACGGCAAGGCTTGTTTCATCAGCCTCTCTTGTTCCCACAATGGCTATAGCTATTTTATGAATTAAAAATTTTAACTCCCCTTGATAATAAATCACGGCAGGCAAATCGTCAAGAGGTTTTAACATTCTGGGATAAAGTTTTTCATCGGGAGTTACGGCATTACAGTTATATTTAAAGCAGTTTTCCATAACCTCATAAGCCTTATCCATGCTTGACTTTTTCAGTTTTTCAATCTGAGCAGGGGTAAAAATCCCCGAAATTCGCCACTCGTACTCACCGCTTTCAAAAAGCTCCTTCGCTGAGCCGAAGTAGGCAATCATTTCACTCGTTTTTCGGCAGCCTGCGCCAATAGCGAGCTGGTATCGTATCCAATGCTCAAGAGCCACAGCGCACCATCTCCCAAATCAGAATTGCCGCCGCTGTTGAGGCATTGAGAGACTCTGCCCTGCCGAGCATGGGAATTGTCACCTTGCCGTCAGCGGCTTCCATCGCTTCAGGGGTAACTCCGTTGCCCTCGTTGCCCACAATGAGAACTACTCCGCCCGATAAATCAGCTTCGGTTATTTTTGCGGCAGTGCTCTGTGGAGTGGAAGCGTAAACCTTAACGCCCTCCTTCTGAGCCGAACGGATAAAGCCGATAACATCATCACATTCAATAATATTCAGCCTAAAAAATGCGCCCATACACGCTCTGAGAGCCTTGGGGTTGTAAATATCACAGCCTCCGCTTACAATCAGACCGTCAATGCCCATTGCCTCTGCCGTTCTTGCAACAGCGCCGAGATTTGACGGGTCCTGAACGTTTTCCAGAAAAATATATTTGCCGTGAGGATTGATTTTATCCCCGTGTGCGTCTTTATTTTTTGCCCCGCAGACACAGAACATCCCCTGAGGGCCCTGTGTGTCGGAAAGCTTTTTGCTCACTTCTTCGCTGATGCAATAGCTCTCTTTTGCCACAGATATTATTTTATTATAGAAATCGGCAAATTTTTCTTTTGCTTTTTCGGTGAAAAAAAACTGCAGAATATCCCCACCGCTGATTGCCGCATCACCGCACAAACGAGCTCCTTCAACAAAGAATCTTCCGCTCTTTCGACGCTGGGAAGCACTGTCACGGATTGCCGCGGCAGACTTGATTTTTTCATTGTTTTTTGATGTGATATTTTCCAATTTCATTTCACCTCTCGATATATAACAGTTGCCGTTTTAATGAAAAAGTCACGCCCTTCAGCAAAAAAGGGCGTGATTACAGATTATTATTTAAGAGCTTCTTTAGCCTTCTCTGTGAGGGCTGTGAAAGCAGCTGCGTCTGATACAGCGATTTCAGCGAGCATCTTTCTGTTGAGAGTGATGCCTGCCTTGTTAAGGCCTTTGATGAATGACGAGTAGTTCATACCGTTCATCTTTGCTGCTGCAGAAATTCTTGTGATCCAAAGGCGGCGGAAATCGCGTTTCTTCTGCTTACGGCCGATGTAAGCATACTGGCCTGATTTCATAACTGCCTGTTTTGCTGTTCTGAAAAGCTTGCTCTTTGAGCCATAGTAGCCCTTTGCCATTTTGAGCACTTTATTTCTTCTCTTGCGAGTCATTGTCGCACCCTTAATACGTGCCATGTTACATTACCTCCGTTATTTTAATTCGATATTATTTGTAAGGAATAAGACGTTTGATCTGATTTACGTTTGTCTTATCAGCAACAGTTGTCTGACGAAGACCTCTCTTGCGCTTTGTTGACTTTTTGTTGAGGATGTGAGATTTGTTTGCATGAGCACGGATGGGTTTTCCGTTCTTTGACATCTTAAAGCGTTTCTTTGCGCCTGAGTGAGTTTTGATTTTAGGCATAATGGTTTTCCTCCTTATTAAAATTCATTGTTTATTTGGCTGTTTTTGCCGCAAGGAACATCAGCATAGAACGGCCTTCAAGCTTTGCGGGCTTTTCAACTGTTCCGTATTCTGCACAGGCTTCGGCGAATTTCTGCATCGGTGCAAGTCCGTGTTCGGGATGAGCCATTTCACGGCCTCTGAAACGGATGGACACCTTAACCTTGTTGCCTGCCTTCAAAAATTTGATTGCATGGCCGACCTTTGTTTCAAAGTCGTGAGTGTCAATGTTGAGAGACAAGCGAATTTCTTTAATCTCAACAACCTTCTGGTTTTTCTTGTTTTCCTTTTCGCGCTTTGCCTGATCAAAACGGTACTTACCGTAGTCCATAATCTTGCACACGGGCGGCTTTGCCTGGGGCGCAATCTTAACAAGGTCAAAGTTACTCTGTTCAGCAAGCTTCAAAGCTTCGCTTGCGCTCATAACGCCGAGCTGCTCGCCGTCGTTAGAAATCACTCTGACTTCTTTGTCACGGATTTCCTCGTTAATCTGCAGTTCTTTAGTACTGATATTCAAGCACCTCCAAAATAAAATGCGGACAGTAGTTCACCGTCCGCATAAAAATCAATAAGCACAGTGCCCCCGAGGGAGCCGGATTATTGACCCTGACGGACGACACCGTTTGGGTGGGAACACACTTGTTCCGCTTTGTTGTGAGAGCATTATATACTATGAAAACCGATTTGTCAATAGTTTTTTGAATTTATTTCTGAGTTTTACGGTTGACTTGAAAAACCGTATTGTTGTATAATCTTAGAAGACAGATTTTTTTAAAAGGAATGAGTTTATGTATAAAGTCGGTGTCTGCGGTCACCTCGCCTTCGGCGAACAATTTAACAGCGGACAGAAGGATAAAACCATGTCAGTCTACTCTGCTTTATACGAAAGTCTCGGTCCGGATGAGGTAACCTTTCTTGATACAAGGAACTGGAAAAAATCTCCTGTAAAATTTGCTTTTCAGTGTGTAAAGCTTGCAAAAGAATGTAAAAACATTGTAATTCTTGCTGATTTCAACGGAATTCGCGTTCTCCCATTTTTGTTTGAGGCTTTGAATGTTTTCTTTAAAAGAAAACTGCATTTTTCTTTTATCGGTGGCTGGCTTATAGAATTTCTACAAAAAAGACCGAAGATCACAAAAGCTCTGAAAAAGCTGGACTGCGTTTACACCGAGGTTGCTCTGATGAAAATCGAATTAGAAAACCTTGGCTTCACAAATGTTTATTATATGCCAAATTTCAGAAAAATGCGCATCCTCACTCCCGAAGAATTATATATACCCGAAAGTGAGCCGTATAAGTTTTGCACCTTTTCAAGAATCCGTTATGAAAAGGGAATTGAAGATGCCATTGAGGCCGTGAGATATGTTAACCGTACTTTGGGGAGAGTTGCATGCACTCTTGATATTTACGGACTCCCTGACGACGATTATAAGGAACGCTTTAACGAATTACAAAAGAGCTTTGAGCCTTTTATCCGATACGGCGGATTTGTCGACAGCACTCACGAAAGCTTTGACTTTCTGAGCACTTATTTCGCTTTGCTTTTTCCTACAAAATATAAAGACGAAGGATTCCCCGGAACAATTATAGACGCTTTTTGTGCAGGTCTCCCCGTGATTTCTGCAGATTGGAAATATAGGGAAGAGGCTGTTGTTGACGGAGTCAACGGAATCGTTTACAATGGTGATGATCAGAATAAACTGAAAGAAATTCTTTTACAGACTGTTCAGAATCCTGATGTTCTTAATCAGATGAGGATAAACAATCTGAACAGAGCCGGTGAATTTTCATCAGAACTCGGTGTTGCCATTCTTCTAAAAACGCTTGAATCTTCCACGAAGCCGGAGGAAACATTATGAGTGTAAAAAGATTATTATGTTGTATGAGTTGTATGGATGTGGGCGGTGCGGAAACGTTTCTGATGAAGCAATACCGCCGCCTTGACAGAGAAAAATATCAGATGGATTTCTGCGTTAATGTGGAAGAGCGTGGTGCTTATGACGATGAAATCGAAGCCCTCGGCGGACGCATTTTCAGAATTCCGCCCAAAACCAAAGACCCCGTAGCCTGCCTTACCTCTTTGAGAAAAATCGTCAAAGACAACGGCTATGAGGCTGTTTTCAGCTCCTCTGCAAAATCCGGAGTTGCCCTTGACCTTCTTGCCGCCAAAGCAGGAGGAGCAAAGCGTCTTATTCACCGCTCCAGCAGTGCGGGGGACGACGGCGGAAGGGTTGAAAGACTGCTCGGCACCGTAATCGCCCCCCTTACAAAGATAGTGCCCGATGTCAAGCTTGCGCCCTCGGTGCTTGCGGCTGAATTCTGCTTCGGTAAGGGCTGTGTCGAAAAAGGAAGGGCTCATATACTCAACAATGGAATTGATACTGATATTTTTTCATATTCCGATGAATTCAGAGCCGAATCCCGTAAAACCCTGGGCCTTGACGATGAATTTATTCTCATTCACGTTGGCAGATTTGTGGGGGTCAAAAACCACGACTTTCTCATTGACGTTTTTGAGCAGGTAGCAAATGCGCACCCCAATTCAAAGCTTGTGCTTGTCGGCGTGGGTGATCTGGAAGAAAAAATCCGCACCAAGGTGCAAAAAAAAGAACTTTCCGACAAGGTTCTTTTCCTCGGTGCAAGAAAAGACATCCCCGCTCTTCTCAGCGCGGCAGATGTGCTTGTCTTCCCCTCTTTTTATGAGGGTATGCCAAATGCCGTTATAGAAGCCCAGGCACTCAGCCTGCAATGCATTGTTTCCGACAAAATCACTGCCGAATGTCGCATAACCGACCTTGTTGAATTTCTTCCGTTGGGCAATGCAAAGCAATGGGCAGAAAAAATCCTTCCCCTCGCTGACGGCTATGAAAGAAAAAATATGACTGAGCATTTCAAAAAAATCAGATATGATGCCCAAAGCACCCTTGATGATTTTGTAAAATACTGCTTCGGAGAATAATTTTAACCGACCTGCAATAAGGTCGGTTTTTTCTCTTGAAATTTGAAAGAAAAGGTTTATAATATCCGTGAATGAAAGGAGTGTGTGAAATGGCAAAGGAAAAAATTGATATGTGTAACGGCCCTCTTTTTTCGGGAATAATCCGCCACACTGTGCCTATTATCCTCACGAGCATTTTACAGCTTCTCTTCAATGCCGCCGACCTTGTGGTGGTCGGCCGCTTCTGCGGAAGCATTTCCGTTGCCGCCGTCGGAGCAACGGGCTCTCTTTCCAATCTTATTGTCAATCTGTTTATCGGACTTTCGGTAGGTTGCGGTGTCAGCGTGGCTCAGGCTATCGGCGCAAGAGATGATGAAGCCACTCACCGCACGATTCACACCGCCATTCCCGCCGCAATCATCAGCGGAATTGTGCTGACGGTTATCGGTGTTTCCCTTTCCGAAACCTTCCTGGGTTGGATGGGAACACCCGAAAACGTGCTTGAGCTGTCCTCGGTATATATGAAAATTTATTTCTGCGGAATGACCTTCAATATGGTGTATAACTTCGGTGCTTCAATCCTCCGCGCCGCAGGCGATACAAAAGGCCCTCTGATTTTTCTTTCTTCCGCAGGAGTTATCAATATAATTCTCAATGTTATCTTTGTCACACAGTTTAACATGAATGTAGCCGGCGTTGCCCTTGCAACAACAATTTCTCAGGGTATTTCTGCCGCGCTTGTTATCTCAGCGCTTATGAAACGCACCGATGCCTGCAAATTCAGCTTCAAAAAGATGCATTTTTATTCTCATCAGCTCAAAAGGATGCTGTCAATCGGTATTCCTGCAGGTATTCAAGGGTCGCTTTTTTCAATTTCAAACGTAATCATTCAGTCTTCAATCAATTCCTTCGGCGATGTGCTTATGTCCGGCAACGCGGCAGCGGTCAACATTGAAGGGTTTGTGTACGTGCTTATGAACGCCTTCCACCAGAGTGCTTTAAACTTTACCGGTCAGAATGTGGGTGCGATGAATTACAAGCGTGTCAAAAAAATCCTTTTTATCTGTCTTGGATGTGTAAGCGTGGCAGGTCTTGTTTCAGGCGGACTTGTTTATATTTTCGGCAAACAGCTTCTTTCAATTTATATTACCGATTCGCCCGAGGCTATCGCCTACGGAATGACAAGACTCAGTCTTATCTGCCTGCCCTATTTCCTGTGCGGACTTATGGACACTACAACAGGTGCAATCAGAGGAATGGGTGTTTCCCTGTCACCGATGATTATCACCATTCTCGGAGTCTGCGTTTTCAGAATCGGCTGGGTTTTCACTGTTTTTCAGCTTCCGCAATTTCACACCCCGTCGTGCCTGTATTTTTCATACACCGTCTCCTGGTCGGTAACCTTTTTAATTGAACTCCTGGCATTCTTTATGATTCACAAAAAAAGAACCAAATCCATATAAAAAATACGGCTCGGAAGACCTTCCGGGCCGTATTTTTCATTTTAAAATATTCCTCTTATTCTTGCCACAAGGAAGGCGGCTGCAGTCATTATTCCCTGAACAAGGAGCAACGGCCACGCACCGGTGATTGAAATAACATCAAAAATAGAGAATACCGCAATCACGGCGAAGCCCACAATAACATTGATGAGCTGAATAAGATTTTCCACCTTGAACGTTCCGCAAAGGGTGTATGACATTGTAAAGCTTCTGAAAAGAGAGAAGGCTTTTCCGTCGTGAAGAATGCCTGCCTTTGAGGTTTCGCGCACACGGTTTCTGTATTTTTTATAAATTCTGCCCGATGTGTTGCTGATAAGTCGGATGTTGTTGAACCGAACACCGAAAACTTCGTTTATCATGTCGGTTGTGATGTTTGAATCATAGTTTCTCAAAAGCACCGTAACACCGTCTGTTCCCAGCCTTCTTATGAAGGGAGCGAGCTTTTTGTTAGGTGCATAGCTGACAACCATCATAGCCGCCAGCTGATTTGCAATGGCAAGGTAAATTACCTTTCTGCCGTCGTAAGTATATTTTTCTTCTTCCGATATATCGGGCAAGGTCATATTATGAAGCTTCATCATATTTCGGTTACCCATAATAACCTTCTGGCCGTTAATCCAGCCCGAAACACCCATTCTTTCTTCATAGTTAAAGGAATGTACGGCGGGAAGTAAATCACGCTTGCTTACAACCTGGTCAAACACAGCAGTAAGGGGTCCGCCCGATTTCACCATCATTGCCGCGGCATAAAGAGTCAGATCGTCAATGCGCACCTTTTTGAAATCTCTTATTCCGTGCAAACGGCAAGCCTGCTGGTCAAAAAGCTCGGCACTGTCGATTACAATGGCATTGGCACGGCTGTAATCCTCAACGGCCTTCTGGCCTGAAATCATACCGCCTGCCTTGTTAAGGCGCTTGTTGACCCACCTGAGGGGGAGCTGAATTGCCGCAGTTCCGAAGGCAGGCACACATATGCACACTGCCGCACAAAAAGAAGTAACTGCACTTGCAAGGCTTTTTGAAAAAATACCTGCAACAATTGCGCAAAGTGCTGCCGCCGCAAACGTCATGGGCAGAAGCAAGGCTGTCAGCTTGTCAGAAGAAACCTCGCTCTGACATCTGCCGATAAGCTTTGAGGGGAAGTTTGTTTTGCAGGAATATCTCACATCGGGCTTGTTCATAAGAAGAACTCTGCCCACTTCAAATTCATCACTCTTATTTTCCACACGCTGAACGGAGTGAAGATTTTCTTTTTCTCTGCCTGTGCAGAAGTTGAATGCATCGTAAGTTCTTGCGTTGCGAAGATAATCGCCGTATTCATCTGCCGCAAATGCAAAAGCAGCACAGGATGAAATCACAAAGGTTTCAATTGCAAAAAATTCTTCAAGAGCAAAAGAAACTACACACTGGATAAATGCAAAAGCCGACACCAGCATAACCGAGGATTTAAGGTTCGGCTGCTTTTTAAGAAGCGCAATCACACCGCTGTTGATTGTGTTCATACCAATAACGATGCACACCATAAGAAGCACGAGATTCACAACGTGTGACACCGTGGCATCAAAGCCCACAGCAGCGGCAGAAACAATATTTGCCACAAGCATTATAACGCTTATCAGCGCATAAACCAAAAGGCGGGCTGCAGACAGCCTCTTTGCCTTGTGAAGAGTTGCACGGATTCTGTTGGCATCCTTGATATTGGTATATTCCACACCAACGGGGTTGTTTTTAACCGTCGCGGTGTCTGTTTTATCATCATTTGAGCCTTCACCGAAAAGCTTTTCAAGCTTGCCGTTTGTGGCGCGGGATTCTTCCTCTGCCTCAGCAATGCCCATAAGCTTGAATTTGTCAATTTTCTCTCTCCGTTTTACTTTGAGATGCTGTTCGGCTTCAAACTCATTCACATTTTCAGGCTCAAGCTCCTCTGTTTCAAAACCCACAAGCTTAATCTGATCCTCTGCCCACAAATCCTGAACAACGTCCTTTTCGGGTTCTTCATCCTCAAGGTTGTTCATAAAATCTTCAGCTTCAATGAGGGTTGGCATAATGTCAAGGTCTGTGGTTTTTTCGCTTGCAGGCTTTTTCTTCATCACAAATCCGGGGCGCTCCACAACTCTTGTATGCTCCGAGGGCTCCTCTTCCTCACTGACCTCAACCACCTCAAGGAACTTACGGCGGTTTTCGTCAGTTTCCATTGAATGCTTTTTCTTTGGAATCAGCGGCTCGTCGAAAGCAACTGTCTTTTCCTCCGCCTCTTGCTGAAGCTTTGCTTTTTTGAGGCCTTTAAGCACATCGGAAACCCTCTGCTTTGCTGTTTTGGAGGAAATCTGAATATCACCCGTGTCTGCCTTTGCAACACCCATTACGGCATCTGCCCTTTCTTTGGTAAGTCTGGCAGAGTCGCTGAGCACAACAGTATCATCCTCAGCCAGGGATTCCACTCGGACGGCCTCCTCGGCAGACACCTCGGTTGCAACCATAGTGTCGGCAAGGCGCATTGTTCTGGCAAAGTTTTCAACAACGGTTTCTTCTTTTTTCTGCGGAGCCTTTTCGGTTCTGCTCAGAAGACGGTCAACCTCGTCCATTGACCAGTTTTTATCGTTACGGTTTTTAGCCAAGCTTAAACATCCTTTCGTCCGATGCCCGAGCGCTGCCTTGAAACCTCATAAATGAGAATTCCTGCGGCAACCGAGGCATTGAGGGAGTTTATCTTCCCTTTCATAGGGAGTGAAACGGTAAAGTCGCTTTTTTCTTTTACAAGACGGCTGACACCCTTGCCCTCTGAGCCGATAACAAGACCGACTCCGCCTGAGTAATCAACCTCACACCAGTTTTTGCCGTCCATATCTGCGGTATAAATCCACACGCCTTTTTTCTTCAGCTCATCAATTGTGGCGGCAATATTGGAAACCCTCGCAACAGGAACGTATTCCACAGCACCTGCGGAGGCCTTGCCCACAACGTAGCTCAAGGAAGCATTGCGGCGTTTCGGAATAATCACACCGTGAGCTCCGCCTGCCTCCGCGCTTCTCAAAATTGCGCCTAAGTTGTGAGGGTCCTCAAGCTCGTCACAGATGATTATGAAGGGGGCCTCGCCTCTTTCTTCGGCAAGGGCAAAAATATCGTCAACGCTTGAATATTCGTGAGCCGCCGCATACGCCGCAACCCCCTGATGAGCCGCTCCTGAGCACATCATATCAAGCTTTTTTCTTTCAACCTCTTTAATCACAACGCCCTTTTCCTTGCAACGGCTGATAATCTGACCGATTGAGCCGCCGCGCTCGCCCTTAGCAACAACAAGAGTGTCAATTACTCTTCCGCTTTTAATCGCTTCGGTTACTGCATTTCTGCCGATGATGAGGCCGTTGTTTTCCTGCTGTGTCATTTTCTCCATAAAAGCTCCCTGTTTAAACACATAATTTTTCTTATACCATTATATCATACTATATCGACAAAATACAATAGTTTTTTGCCTGTTGACACCGACATATTCTGCCACCCGAAAAAAGTAAAATATCCGTGGATAATAATAGCTTTATTGGAGTGGTTTTTGTGAAAGTGAAAGAAAGAATAAACGATATAAACACCTTGCTCAGCGACAAAAAGTCTCTTTTGCTCATAGCTAAAATTCTTGCAAGCTTTTCGGGCGGAATCCTTTGTGCCGTTCCGTCTTTTTTTGAAAGCTTTTCTCCTTTTGCGGCAGCACTCCCCGCGGCGCTGAGTCCCGCATTTTCAATCTCCTGTGCGGCAGGTGCAATATTGGGTATTTTCGTTTTTCAGTCGGGGATTTCAGCCTTTCGCTATTTTGCAACGGTGCTGACCTCCACGGCAATTTTACATATCAGCCTTTACTATCTCGGCATAAAAAGAGAAAAACTTCTGCGCCCTCTCTGCCCCGGAATATGCTCGCTGATTGTGAATTTTGCCTTCCTTTTTTCGCAGAAATTCAGTGCTGATTTGTTGCTTTGCACCGCCGCGGAAACTGTGTTAACGGCTATAAGTGTGCCTGTTTTTTCTGTGGGTACAAAACTGATTTTCCGAGACAAACCGACAGACTCGGACCCTGATGACAAGGAGCTTCTTTTCGGAATAATTACTGTTTCAGTTTTAACTGCAGGGCTTCGGGGTCTGGGTGTTTTGGGTGAATCTGCGGCAATCTTGATTTTTGTTTGCGAAATTTTATTTTTCACCTTCAAAAAGTCATTTTTCGGCGCGGCAACAGCAGGTGTATGCGGAGCTTTTGCCGTTGCGTTAAGAGGTGAGGCCGATTTTATGTGCGCCTGTCTCGCTCTTTGCGGCGTATTATGTCCTATGCTTCATTGCGCTCACCGATACAAAACCGCTTTGATTTCAGTCGGCATTTGCTTTTGCGGTTGCGCCTTCGGCGAATACACCGAGTTTTTTCCAACGTTTTCTGCCGTTGTGCTGGGCGCCGCGACTATGTCGGTTGTTCCCGACAAAATATTCCAAAACAGGTTAAACCGCGGCGAACAGACTCTCACCGACACCTCGGCAATTCCCCTCAGAGCCAAAGAAATTTCAGCCGCGGTGGAAAACCTTGGCGACTGTGTCAACGCCGTGAGAAAGACCCTTCGGCCTATGGTTGCGCCCGAGCTGACAACGGCACTTTTTAACGCAGGTCAAAAGGTATGCGAAAAGTGTGAAATCAAAGAAAGCTGTATAAACACAATCAGAAAAAGCTCCGACCTCCATTACGGCAGAATCGCCGCCGCACTGAGGGAAAACCGCCTTGACAATTCGGCCTTTCCCGAAAATTTTGAAAGTACCTGCTATCGGAGTGAGCAGATGAAAAACACGATGAAACAGGCATATTTCGTTTATTGCACCAATGTAAACTCACACAATAAAATCAGCCGACTGCAGGAAATAACAGGCAACCAACTGAAAAATTTCGGCTCGATTATTGCTCCCCTTTGCGTTTCGGCAATCAATTCAGGTGCGGTCAGCTCCAAAAACAGCCGTGCCTGCACCGTCTGCGCCGAAGAAATGGGCATCGAAATTGACTCCGCCCGCCTTTGCACCAACCGCGCAGGGCACGAATATTTTAACCTCACCTTCAAAAAGCCCCGAGATAATTTTAACGTAACCAAGCTCACTGAGAGTCTCCGCCGCGAAACGGGCTTTGAGCTTGATTTTCCCACCCTTGTGCAAAAGGATGACATTTACACTCTCATCTTCAAGCAAAAGCCAAAGGTCAGCTTTAAAATTGCCGCCGCAGTGAAGCCTGCATCTCCCGATTCTGTCAGCGGTGACTATTACCGAAGCTTTAAGGATTCTTTCTCCCGTCAGGTGGTTCTTCTCAGCGACGGAATGGGCACGGGCACACGCGCCGCCGTTGACTCGGCCTTCACCTGCGAAACCTTTTGCAATCTGCTTAAATCAGGTCTTGACGTCAAAACCGCCGCCTCTGCCGTCAACTGCGCCATGCTTATGAAATCCACCGACGAATCCCTCGCAACGGTTGACCTCTTTATCGCTGACCCAATCAACTCGACCATTGAAATTTACAAATGCGGTGCAGCGCCGTCGTTCATTCTCAGAGGCGGCAAGGCCTCGGTGCTTGAAGCTGAGTCAGCGCCTATGGGAATCCTTGATAAGGTGGATATGGCGAGAAGTGAAATCCCCGTTTCAAAGGGCGATATTTATCTCACCGTTTCTGACGGAATCACGGGTGAAAGCTGGGGCTGGATCTCAGCCGAGCTTAAAACATATCGGGCAGAAAATCCGACCGACCTTGCAAAGCATATTCTCAGGTGCGCCTGCGACAGAATGCTGGGCAAGCGCGCCGACGATATGACTGTGATTGCCCTTATGGTTGAATAGACCTTGACAACAAAAAAGATGTGTGCTAAATTAAGTGTGCAGTTTAAAAGTGAATAGAGCATCTCAGGTGTCGGATAAGCGCAAGCTTGATTCGGTGAAAAGGGAAGCAGGTGAAATTCCTGCACGAACTCGTCGCTGTGAAAGAGGAGCTTTGTTTCAGCCGTGTGCAGTCATTGGATTTTCCGAGAAGACGAAGCAAAGTGATGATACTAAAGTCAGAAGACCTGCCCGGGGTGATATTGTGGAGCCACGAGTAACTGGTTGAAGCATAAAGATAGCGTTGGTGTATCTTTCTGCCCATTACTTCACGGTAATGGGCTTTATCTTTATTCCGCAATTTCTATTACAAAACAACACGGACGGAACTGCGGAAAAAGAAAGGAGAAATCAAAATGAAAGAAAAAACAAAAAAAATCCTCGGCGTGTGCCTTGTGGTGATGCTTGTTGCCGCCCTTGCAGGTGCATATTTTATTTTTGGTGAAAAGCCCGTTGAGGGAAGCAAGGAAGTAATTATTGAGGTTGTTGACAGCAACGGCAAGGCTACCGAATATCAGGTTAAAACCGATGCCGAATACCTTCACGGCGCAATGGACGACGCTGACGGTCTCACCTATGAAGGCGGAGAAGGCCCTTACGGCTACACAATTTCAGCTATCAACGGTGAAACTGCCGTTTATGAAACCAACGGCGCATACTGGTCTTTTTATGTAAACGATGAATACTGCAATTACGGCATTGACTCTCAGCCTGTTAACGACGGTGACGAGTTCAGCATTGTTTACACCCCTGCAAAATAATGAAAAAAGAAGCAATAAAAATAGCAACCCGTGACGTTGCACTGGTTGCATTGTTTGTGGCAATTATCGAGGTTTTTAAGTTTGCGATGGCAAACCTTGCCAACATAGAAATGACCTCGTTTCTGCTGATTATTTTTTCACTTTATTTCGGCAAAAGGGTTTATGCCGCCGTACCTGTGTTCATTCTCATTGAGGGTGTAATCTACGGCTTCGGTATCTGGTGGGTTATGTATCTTTACGCATGGCCGCTGTTGATTCTTGTGACCCGAATTTTCAAAAAGAACGATTCCTCCCTGCTGTGGGCTGTTGTTTCGGGAGTTTTCGGGCTGCTGTTCGGCTTTATGTGTGCAATTCCCTATCTGTTTGTGGGCGGAATTTCCACCGCCTTTTCCTGGTGGATTGCAGGCATTCCCTTTGACCTCGTTCACGGAGTGAGCAACTTTTTGATTATGCTTTTGTTATACCGTCCCGTAACAAAAATGTTAAAAAAGGTTAAGATATGAAAAAGGAGCTGACCGTAAAAAGTCAGCTCCTTGATTTTTTATAACGCATTAAAGGTTGTTCTGATTTCGTTTGTGTCACCCGTTGCAAGGTAATAGTCATAAGTATAAGGGTCATAGCTTGTGGACTCTCTGAATTTAATCACGGCTATATATGAGGTTGGGGCATCCTTTGACGGGTCTTTGCTCAATTCGCCTCCGCGACCGAAAACACCCGAAAGGAAAGTATCTTCACCTTCAACGTAAACACCGATACCGAAGGAGTTTTCACCCTGGCCAACAAAAGCAGACCAATTTTCATCAGAAACAAAATTCGGATAACCTGCATCGGGCCAGAAAATCAAATCAGGCTCGCTTTTGATTGCTCCGCCGTTGGCATACACAAATCTGTTAAACGGCTCAATGCAATAAAATGCGGGGATTTCCTGACTTGTGTAAGCGACGGGATAACCGGAAAAATCAACATAACGACATTCAACGTGAACTGCACCTTTTTCAACGGTGTAGGTTGCTTCCATATAAGAAGGTGTCGCGTTTTCCTTGGGGAGTGACCAGTCCAGCGGTCTGCATTTGATGTAAATTGAGTTTTCATTACAGCGCAAATCCACAATCTTACTGCTTTCGCCAAACTGATTTCCGCCCTGAACGGGGTTATAGTTCCATTTCTGGTCCATATATATGCCGCCTGTGTACTGCTCACAGTCGCCTGTTCCGTAATAAGACTGCTGAACAAGTCTGCCGGGGTCAAAGCGGTTGATAAGATTTACATTTTTGCTGAAAGCTTTTTTGCCGTAGATTTCACTTGCTTTTTTGTCAACATAAACTCTGCCGTCTACATTAACTGCTTCAACGTGGGAGTCTGTATCTTCAAGATAGCTCAGTGCTCCGCCCCAGAGCATATCCACACCGATTTTGTAGCCGTCGGCTTCAATGTAAACCTCTCTGTCGGGAACCTCACGGTTAAAGGTTGAAAGGCCGTGAATTTTAATTGTTGCTTCACTCACATTCAGCGGCTCAAAAGAAACGGAATAAACTCCGTCTGCCTTTGTTCCGTCAAGACAGTTGTCGATAAAAGATGAAAAGTTGCCGTTTTCGGCAGGCTCAAGAAAAAACTCTTCACTCTTATCGATGACACCTGTTTTATAGCTGATTTCGCCTTTGAGATAAGCATCGCTTGAATAAGCGAGGGTGAAGAAATTGAACCAGTCCGTCAACTGAGTGCCAAGGTCAACCGTCACCTTTTTATTGAGCTCAATTTTAGTTGTGTCAAGCACAACACCGTCAACAGCGGCATCAATCCTTGAGCCGTTGAAGGTAAACATCGAGCCTGTTTCGGCAAAAAAGGATGTGTCAATATTCTTTGATAAAAAGCTAAACGGATATGAGAAAAATCCCATAATAAAAGATAAAACCAAAGCGATAATTTTTGAAAACATATAAATCGCCTCCTTGAGAAAATTTTATTATAAAATAATCCCTGTGTCAAGGCATAAAAAACACCGCAGAAAAATCTGCGGTGAAATTTTATCAGTCATTTGTGTAGGGAAGAAGAGCGATCTGACGAGCACGCTTAATAGCAACAGTGAGTGCACGCTGATGAGCAGCACATGTGCCTGTTACACGACGGGGGAGAATCTTCTCTCTGTCTGAAGTGTACTTAGAAAGCTTGTTGATATCTTTGTAATCGATGTAATCAACTTTATCTACACAGAAAGAGCAAACCTTTTTGCGTCCTTTTCTGTTGGGACGGCTGTTTTTATCGTATGCCATTTTGCAAACCTCCTTAATTATTTGTGATGACACCTATCAGAACGGAAGGTCGTCATCTTCAGTGATTTCCTCAAAGTCGCTTTCGCTTGCGGAAGCAAATGAGGGAGCAGGAGCTGCAGGAGCAGTGTAGCCGCCGGTTGTGCCGGATTCAGCCTTTGAGCCGCAGAAGCTTGCATTATCTACAACAACCTCTACTGCCTTGCGTTTATTGCCGTTTTTATCTTCATAGTTGCGGGTCTGGATGTTGCCTGTTACAGCAATCATTGAACCCTTCTGGAAATATCTTGTGATAAATTCCGCAGTCTGTCTCCAAGCAACACAGTCGATGAAGTCAGCCTGTCTCTGTTCGCCTGCTTTAGCATAAGCACGCTCAACAGCAATGGTAAAAGATGCAACGGAAACGCCTGTTCCTGTACTGCGCAGCTCAGGTGTTGCCACCAATCTGCCCATAAGAACTACATTGTTAATCATCTTCGATATCCTCCTTATTTCTTAATGATGAGAGTACGAAGAATGCCGTCTGTGATTTTGCATACACGGTCAAGCTCAGCAGGGAACTCGGGTTCACATGAATAGTTCATGAGAACATAGTAGCCTTCTGTCTCGTCGTCGATAGCGTAAGCAAGCTTTCTCTTGCCCCATTCATCAACGCTGTCGAGAGTACCGTTAGCAGAAACCAAAGCCTTTACCTTCTCTACCATAGCAGCTGTTGCTTCTTCGCCGTTAGCTACTGAAAGAACGAACATGGTCTCGTAATTAGCCATCTCTTAAAGCACCTCCTTCTGGACTTTATGGGCACTTTCGTGCCAAGGATGTGGCATAAAAATTTACCACGGAAAAGAATTATATCAACTTTCACAAAATAAGTCAAGCATTTTTATGAAATCGGTCAATAATTTTTTCAACCACAACATATAGTAAAAACCCTCCGCAAAGGGAGGGTTTAACATTACACTTTTTCAAAATCTTCGGCGCCGTGCTTGCAAAGGGGGCAAACAAAATTCTCAGGGAGGGTCTCACCCTCATAAAAATATCCGCAGATTTTGCAGCGGTAGCCCTGCTTCTGAGCAGGCTGGGGCTTGGGCTTGACGTTTGCGTGGTAATAGGCATAGGTCATACTCGCAAAGTCAGTGAGGTTTTCAGCCTCGGTAAGCTTTGCAATAAACATCACGTGGCTGCCCATATCCACCGTTTCAATCACTTCACAGCCGAAATATGCATTAGTGTAGCCGGGAATATAATAAACTCCGTTTGCAGCTCTGTCGCTATTGGGGAAGTTTTCAAATTTGTTATAATCTCTTCCTGAATGAAAACCGAAATGCTCAAAAAGTGAAAACGGCGCATTTTCCGAAATTACCGAAACGTTAAAAACTCCCGTGTTCTGAATCATTTCACAGGTTTTGTTTGCTTTGTTAACGGTAATGCTCACCGTCATAGGATTGCTTGTTTGCTGAGAGAAGGTGTTGATTACGCATCCGTTATCAAAATCACCCTCTTTTGCGGTGAGAATATATAAACCGTAGCTTACCTTAAAAATTGCAGTTGTGTCCATATCAAGACCTCCTTTTATGTTATTTTAGCACAAAATTTGTTTATTACAACTTATTTTTTACATTTTGCCAAAAGAATTGTATTTTACTGCCCTTTCCTGCACAATAGGTTGTGGGTTTTCTTTTTATTATTAGAAATTAAAAAAAACATTTCCTTTTTGACGATTTTGTATTATAATTAGTATGTATAGTTATGTAAAAGGAAAAGTGTCGTTAAAATGAGTTATTCAATCAATCCCCTTGTGTGGGGCAATATGTTCGCTTTGCCTGCAGATGTGAGTGACAAATATCTCAAAATGGCAAACGAAGCTCAAATCAAAACTGCCTTGTGGATTTTCAGAAATGTGTCTGCCCCGATAGATGCCGCCGCAATTTCCAAGGCTGTCGGCAAGCCCGTTTCCGCCGTCGAAGAGGCGCTGAGATACTGGGCTTCGGTCGGCGTGCTCAATTCTGAAATTGTACCCGCCGCGGCTGTTCAGCCTGCTGTGAAGGAAACTCCCAAAAAAGAGCTTCCGGTTATTCCCGAAACAAAGCCGAGCTACGAGCAAATTGCAATCCGCTGCAAGGAAGACCCTCAGCTTGAACAGCTTTTCAACGAGGTTCAGCAGATTCTGGGCAGAACCCTCGGCTACGACGGCGAATATTCACTTCTTATGATGCACGATGATTACGGTCTGCCTTCCGAGGTTATTCTTATGCTTGCGGATTACTGTGTGAACAACGGCAAATCTTCGTATGCGTATATGAGAAAGATGGCAAAGTCCTGGGGAGAAAAGGAAATCGACTCCATTGAAAAGGCCGACGCGGTTATTTCAAACCTCAATACAATTCAGTCGGTATGGAATCAGTTTATCCGCCTGACAGGTATTCAGAACCCCAAGCCTACGTCGGCACAGTCCCAATTTCTTCTCACCTGGGTAAACGAATATAAATTTTCAATGGAAATGATTTATTCGGCCTATGAAATTATGGTCAACCATTGCGCCAAAATCAGCTTTAAATATATGGACGCTATTCTCAAGGACTGGTATCAGAAGGGCTTCCGCACACCTGAAGACATCGAAAAAGAAACAAAACCGAGTGTTCCCGTTTCAAAGAAAAATCCAAAAGCGCTTCAGGGCACATCTTATGATATGGACGAATTCAAACGCAGAGCAGACAAGCTCCCCGTTTATGACAATAAAGGAGAATAAAAATGAAATACTCCCCTGCAGAATATGAACAGGCACGCCGTGAGCTTGACCGCCGTCGCAATGAAGCGGAAAAAATCCAGAAGGTTCACCGCGACGAGGTTGCGGCAAAATTCCCCGAGCTTATTAAAATTGAGCAGGAAATGGCCGCCGCAGGCCTTAGCGTTATCAAGGCCCTGGGTATGGGTGACGATTCACAGGATTACATAAAAGTCCTTGAAACCACCAACCTTAACGCTCAGAAAAGACGTGCTGAATTGCTTAAAGAAAACGGCTACCCAGAGGACTACCTCAAGGTTAAATATTTTTGCTCAAAATGTAACGACAAGGGCTTTAAGGACGGCTTTATGTGCTCCTGCCACAAGCTCCTTCTCAAAAACATTGCTTACAAAAAGCTCTGCAGTCAGTTCCCCGTCGACAAATGCAATTTCAATAATTTTGACCTTTCATTTTATCCTGACCGCGGCGGCGACATCACGCCCCGCAAAAGAATGAAAGCCGTTTTTGATTATTGCAAAAGCTATGCCGAAGATTTCAGCACCCGTTCTCAAAGCCTGCTTATGCTTGGCAACACAGGTCTCGGTAAAACTCACCTTTCCCTTGCAATAGCAGGTCAGGTAATAAACCGCGGTTACGGTGTGATTTACGCTTCGGCACAGAACATTCTCAACAAGCTCGAAAATGAAAAATTCGGCAGAAGTGACACATCAGACACCGAAAGGAATCTTCTTGAATGTGATTTGCTTATTCTTGATGATTTAGGAACCGAGTTCAGCACTCAGTTCACCGTTTCGGCAATATACAACATAATCAATTCAAGGCTTCTCGCTTCAAAGCCCACCGTCATCAGCACCAACCTGACAATGGAACAGCTTGAAAGCGTTTATACACAGAGAATTTCTTCAAGAATTCTCAGCGAATACACAATCCTGCAGTTTGACGGAACAGATGTAAGACAGTTGAAAACGAGGTAACATATGAAAAACAAAAAGCTTTTAATAATACTTATTTCTTCTTTCGTGGCTCTTTGCCTTGTTGTGGGCGGAGTTGTTGCTGTTTTTTCTCAGCTTGAA
>JAGBHX010000077.1 GCA_017935265.1 Clostridia bacterium
ATTGGTGGGAACAACAGGGCTCGAACCTGTGACCCTCTGCTTGTAAGGCAGATGCTCTCCCAGCTGAGCTATGCTCCCACACTTTTTCTTCATCACTGTGCTTCGCAACAGCGACTTTGATACTATACACCATTAAGACGCGTTTGTCAATAGTTTTTTCAAAAAAATTCAAAAAATTTATTTTCCTGACTTTTTGAGAATTTCAAGAATATTTTCGCTTGTGAAAGTGTAAGCCTTGTTGCAGAACTGACACTTCACCTCTGTTGATTCATCCTGTGCCAATTCCTCCAAATCCTCCTTGCCCAGGGAGATAAGGGCCTTCACAACTCTGTCCTGTGAACAGTTACATTTATATGCAGGGCTTGATGAATCAAGAACCTCAAGATTAAATTCTGGCAAAACTTTTTTGCAGATTTCCTCGGGAGTAAGTCCTGATGTGAGCATCTGAGTCACAGAGGGGATACCCTCGATACATCTTTCAACTTTGTCGATTGTGTCATCAAATGCCGTGGGAAGAAGCTGAATAATAAATCCGCCTGCTGCTTTGATTGTCAGGTCGGGGTTAACAAGCACACCAAGGGCGCAAACTGTGGGTGTCTGCTCGCTTACGGCATAATAGCTTGTAATGTCCTCTGCAATTTCACCGCTTACAAGGGGAATCTGGCCGATATAAGGCTCTTTCATACCCAAATCCTTCATAACGGTGAGAGAGCCGTTTTTGCCCACTGCGCCTGCTACGTCAAGCTTACCCTTTGCGTTAAGGGGAATTTCAACAATATTGTTTGCTGAGTAGCCTCTTGTGTTGCCGTCACAGTCAGACACGGCAATAATCGTGCCTGCAGGGCCGTCAGCGTTAAGGCGCAGAGTGATTGAATCATCCTCATTTTTAAGCATACTGCCCATAAGGCTCGCGGCAGTAAGAAGTCTGCCCAAAGCGGCGGAAATAACAGCAGAGGTTGTGTGAAGCTCCTGTGCCGTGTTAACCATCTGAGTTGTATCTGCGGCCATCATAACAAGTGTGCCGTCGTCTGAAATACATCTTACAAGCTTATCCATCAGTTGTTCCTCTTTCCTGTGTATCTTGCGGCAATCACCGCGCGTTGAGTGGTTTCTTTAATCGGCTCATATGTAACATCATCAAAAATGTCAAGCACTTCAAATTCAGCCTGTTTGAGCCACTTTTTAATATCGTCAATTTCGTATGCTCTTTCGGTAAATTCCTCAGAGCTTCTGTAATAAGCGTCACCGTCAGGGGCAAAAAAATCAAGAGAAATGTCCACACTGTTGTCATCATTGAGGGTGTTCTGCCACACGCAGAAAACATCATCCGTGTCATAAACAAATGTGTTGTTGCCGAGGATTTCTCTGTGCTTGTAAACGGTGTTGATGTCAAAAATAAACATTCCGTCGGGGTTCATAAAAAGCCCTGCGTTATAAAAGGCTTTTTTAACGCTGTCGGCGCAGTCAAGATGGTTGATGCTGTCAAGGGTGCTCACGGCGCAATCCACCGTTCCGAACAAATCAAGCTCCTCCATACCCTGACACAGCAGAAGCATTTCAACCTCGCTGTCATACATATTTTCTCTCGCTTCGCACAGCATATCGGGGGAGATGTCGGTGCCGATCATATCATAGCCCATTTTTGCCATTTCGCAGGTGAAACGGCCTGTTCCGCAGCCCATATCAAGCACGGTTGCTCCGTCCTTTACACCGTAACGAACAAGAAGCGTGCGGAAAAACTCTGCACGCTTTCGGTAATCAACGTTATCTGTCAGGCTGTCATAAAACTGAGAAAAAACGTCATAACTGCTCATTCTTTTTCGTCAATCCTTACGAAAAGCTTTTCATAACCGTCACAGCCGTAGCGCAAAGAACGGTTAACACGGCTGATTGTGGCGGTGCTTGCGCCTGTTTTTTCAACAATGTCGCTGTAAACCTTGTTGTCTCTGAGCATTTTTGCAACAACAATGCGCTGAGAAAGAGCTTTGAGCTCAGTCACGGTGCACAGGTCTTCAAAAAAGTCGTAGCATTCGTCCATATCTCTGAGTTCAAGAATAGCCTTGAAAAGAAAATCTACATTCGGGTCCTTAATTTTGTCGTGCATAAGTAACCTCCGCAAAAGTTTATAGTCACATTGTAACACATTAAACTGTAAAAGTAAAGCACAAAAATTATTTTGCTTCAACCAAATCCTTCATAGAATAAAGACCGGGTGCAAGGTCCTTGATAAACATAGCGGCGTTTACCGAACCTACGGCAAAAATCTGTTTTGAGCGGGCAGAGTGGGAAATGGTGATAATCTCATCCTGACCGGCAAAAATCACGTCGTGCTCGCCGACGATTGTGCCGCCGCGCACTGCGTGAATACCGATTTCGTTCTTCTTTCTCTTTTCACGCTTTGCCTGACGGTTGTATTCATATTCATAGTTCTCATCTGCGGCTGAATTGATAGCGTCTGCAAGCATAAGAGCAGTGCCGCTGGGAGCGTCGATTTTCTGATTATGGTGCTTTTCGATAATTTCAATGTCAAAATCGTCGCCCAGAACCTTAACTGCCTTCTGAGCGAGCTCTGTAATAAGGCTCACACCAAGGCTCATATTTGCGCTGAAGAAAATGGGAACGCTTGTTGCAGCCTTGTGAATAAGTGCAACCTGCTCGGGGGAGAGACCTGTGGTTGAAATAACGGCAGGTGTGCCTGTTCTCACTGCATAATCAAGCAATGAATTGAGAGCTGACGGGTGGGAAAAGTCAATGATAACGTCAGCCTTGCCTGTGAAATTATCGGCATTTTTGTAAATAGGGAATGGGGAGTTATCATCTGATTTGATGTCGATACCTGCAACGATTCTGCAATCGTCTTTTTTCTCGATGCACTG
>JAGBHX010000078.1 GCA_017935265.1 Clostridia bacterium
CTGTCTATATCTTCGGCTCGCTTTAAGCTCGCCTTTTTTGTTGTCGCTCCGCGCGTTTTTCACCCCCAGTAGAACTGGGGGTTATTTCCACGTATAAATACGCCAAAAGAAAAACCCGAACGCTTTTGCATTCGGGATTTGGAGCTACTAACCGGAATCGAACCGGTGACCTCATCCTTACCAAGGATGCGCTCTACCGACTGAGCCATAGCAGCACGACATTTAATCGCAAGACATATAATATCATATTTACTTCACGATGTCAAGCAATATTTTTATTGACTATCAAATTTTTTGTTGTATAATATTAAGTTGAAGGGAGGAGTTTTATGCTTCTTACTATTGATATGGGTAATACAAACATCACTCTTGGTGTTTTTAAAGATGAAGATATAATTTTTACATCCCGTCTTGCTACGATGCGTGACAGAACTAAGGACCAATACGCTGTTGAATTACTCAACATCTTTGCTCTATATAAAATTAAAGCAGATGACATCAACGGCGCAATTATCAGCAGCGTTGTGCCTGAGCTTACTGATTCAATTAAAAACGCGGTTAAGCTTGTAACCGGATGTGATGCGCTCGTGCTCGGCCCGGGAGTCAAAACCGGTCTCAATATTGTTACAGACAGCCACACTCAGGTTGGTGCTGATTTGGTTGCTTGCTCTGTGGGAGCAATTGCAAAATACCCTCTCCCCTGTTTTATTATCGATTTAGGTACTGCAACTAAAATCTTGTTAATTGATGAAACAGGTACCTTCTGCGGATGCACAATTTCAGCAGGTGTCAAGATTTCTCTTGATGCGCTTGCCAACCAGACATCCCAGCTTCCAGCAATCAGCCTCAAAACGCCAAAAAAAGCCATCGGTACCAACACTCAGGATTGTATGCTCTCGGGAACGGTGCTTGGCACTGCCGCAATGCTTGACGGACTCACTGACCGAATGGAAAAGGAATTCGGAAGAAAAATTGTTTCAACCATTGCAACGGGCGGTCTGTCTGAAGAAATTGTCAAAAGCTGTTACCGTGAGGTCACTCACGACCCGGATTTAATTTTCATCGGCTTAAAAGCTATTTACGAAAAAAATAAAACAAAATAACCAGATGAGCTATATTAAGCGCTGTATCCGTATGGAGCAGCAGCAAGGAGGAATATATATGACAAACTCATCCGCCCCGTCCTCACGCAGGAACAGAACAGTTAATCTGACTGTTACCGCGGCTCTTGCGGCCATAATTATCGTGATGACATTCACCCCTATCGGCTATCTGAACATCGGAATCGTTGAGATTACTTTTCTCACAATTCCCGTTGCAATCGGAGCAATCGTATGCGGACCCGCTTGCGGTGCAACCTTAGGTGCTGTTTTCGGTGTAACAAGCTTTATGCAATGCTTGGGCATCGGCAGACCCTCGCCTTTCGGAATGGCACTGTTTTCAATCAATCCGCTGAGCACCGCTCTGCTTTGCTTTGTGCCGAGAATCCTCATGGGCCTTCTCGCAGGTCTAATTTTCAAGGCATTCAAGAAAAAGAACGGAACCGTTTCCTATGCCTTAACAGCCCTGAGCACAGGCGTATTAAACACTTTGTTCTTTGTTGGAATTCTGATAACCTGCTTTTCAACTGAGAGCCTCACAGGCCTCCAGCTTGGCGAGAATATCCGCCAGATTATTGCCGCATTGATAACAGGAAATTCTGTTATTGAGTGGGCTGTGTGCCTTGTAGTCGGTCTTGCTGTCAGCAAAGCACTTAACGCAGTTATTAAAACAAGAAGATAAAATTAACGGCTTGAGATTACCTCAAGCCGTTTTTCATTATCTGTTGCCCTGTCTGATTTTGACCAGGTCGTCATAATTTATCAGCTCAATACCTTCAGACTCAAGAACTTTTCTTGTTTCAGGGTCAGAAAAAAGCTGATATTCCCACACACGTCTCCACCATTTTGCAGTGATGTTTTTAATCTCATCTGTTTCAAGTGACGGATGAATATATGTTTCACTCACACCGTCAGGAATATTAACAAGTCTGTTGATTACAAACCTTTTAAAGGTTTCATAATCCTTATAAGCTTCCTGCGGGCATTCAGGATAAATCAGATAATCAAGTATGGGAACGTTATACATATCTGCAATGTTGGAATAGCTTCTAACAAAGCGTTCATACATAGGAATCGGAAGATCAAGTCCCTCCGGAACATAATCCTCGTGAGGAAAACGGTACATTCTGAACGGATAGCCGTATTCACTGCAGAGCTCAAACACTTTGGGCATCAAATCAAAATTGCCGCAAAGGCCGTAAAGAGCAGCCATATGTGTATCAAGGTGAGAAATTTCAAGTCCGAGATTTTTAGCTTTGCTTATCTGGGCTCTGATTTCGTTACCTACCTCACTCACCTCACACTGAGCTTCAAACGCTTCGCACTCGTGGTGAAAATAACCCTCAGAGTCGCGCAGTGAATCGGTGCCGTAGGGCGCAACAGGACCCCAACGGTAGCCGCCCCACTCGCTTGTGAAGGTGAGATGAACACCAACTGAATATTCCTTATGCTTCTGCCACCATCTGACGGCTTGCTTTGACCAGCCGCATGGCACCATAAGTGAAGCAGAAGTAATTCCGCCACATTCAAAAAGATTAAATGTTGCCTCGTTGTGCGATGAGCACATTCCGAAGTCATCTGCATTTATGATAAGATACCGTTTTCCCATAGAACCACCAGAAAATTATAAAATTCCGTTTGCTTTTGCGTAATCACAGAACACCTTGAGGCCGTGACATCTTGACTCAGAAAGAGTTCTGCCGTCTCTGCATATAGGCTTCATTGGTACACCCTGAAGCTGACAAAGGTACTTAGCGCTCACCATAAAGCCGCTGTCAATACCGTTATCAATAATGCACACGTGCTCAAAATATTTCTTTGCGGCTTCATAATCTTTTTCTACAAAGAAAGCGTCATACATCTTTCTCATAGCCTTTGCCGCACCGCAGGATGACGGAGTTGCAACAACACCTCTGCCGCCCTCTTCATATGCTTTAAGGAGGTATGGTATGTTAGCCTGAAGAACAGCTGTTTCACCCTGAACATCAATTTTATCCTTAATTTTAGGAACTGTACAGGTTGTATCTTTAATACCGATAATGTTATCAATTTTTGCAATTTCACCGTATGCTTTACCGCTGATATGGGAATTTTTGAAGCCGGGGAATTCATAAATCATAACAGGAAGGCTTGTTTTTGAAGCGAGCTCCTGCATATATGTAACCATTCTGTCATCATCGTTACCGTAGCCGTTAGAAGTGAAAACAAGACCTGCAACGCCTGTCTGTTCCATTTTTTTAACTTCTTCAACCTGAGAAAACCAAGTGGGTTCAAGGTTTGCAGTTGCAAAGACGGGAACATCGCCTGAATATTTAGCGGCTGTGGTTGCAACCTTAATACGCTCTTCAAGAGTGAGGGTAGTCATTTCTGAACTGCCGCATACTGAGAAAAGGAAATGTGGATTCTGAGCAGCCTGCCATTCAACATAAGCAGCATATCCATCATAGTCAATGCTAAGATCTTCATTGAATGGTGTCAGAAGCAAAGAATAAACGCCTCTGTACTGTTCTTTGTTTTCGATTTTCATAATGAACACCTTCTGTAAATTTAAATTTAAATGAGAATTTTATCCTCATCAAAGTCCTCAAGGAAGTTGAGTAATTCCTGTGTACCCTCGCCCGTGACTGCACTTGTTAAAAAAATCAACTGACAGCCTGCAAGTTCAAGAAGCTCAACCGCATCGTCAATCTGCTCTTGCGATGCTATATCAATTTTGCTGACAATGCCTACAACAGGCACATTAAAAAATGCCGCCTGACCGGGGGAAAACCTGAATCTTTCATCAGTTGCATCCTGCAAAAACAAAATCAAATCGCAGTCAGCCGCAGTAACAATAAGCCCTTTATAGAGCTGACGGTTTTCAAGATATTCACCCGGAGTGTCAATAGTGTTGTTAATAACACCGATTGTCTGCGTTTTTTTATATTCTATTTTAAGCCCGTTAAGCCTCTGGCAAAGAGTAGTTTTGCCACAGGTGCTGGAGCCTATGAGCATAATATTCTTTTTCATTTTATGTCCTGGTTATTTCTGTAGAAGTAAATCTGAGAATGTTTTTGAGTGTATCAAGCACATCTCTCAACGCGGCCTCAACGCTTGCAACATCTCCGCAAATAACAAGTGAACCGCTGAATCTGTCAACAAAAACAATGTCAACGTCAGCCGCCTTTGTTGCAACATCAGCACCGATGATTGCCGCCTCGCTTGGTGTAATTGTCATAATTCCCAATGCGCCGCGTTTTTTACTTACAACACCTAATTTTTTATATAAGTCTGGTTCGGGGTTAGCAATAAGATGAGCCATTGTAACCTGCTTACCCGGAACAAATTCCTGAATTATGCGGGCTTTATCATGAAAAGCATCTGATGACATCTTATCACCCCGTTACATAAGTGAATTAAAAATTTCAGGTCTGGGATTAGGAATTACAACGCTTGAAACTACCATTCCCTCAGCATTTTCAGTGTTGATTCCGCATGCAACCGCTTCATTAACGGCGGCCACCTCTCCTGTGAGAATAACAAATGATTTTCCGCCGATGCCTGTGCCAAGTCTCACATCCATAAGGCTGACATCAGCCGCCTTTACAGCGGCATCAGAAGCATAAACCGCGGCAGTAACGCTGAAAAACTCCATAACGCCGAGAGCGTTGGTATCAACAGGCTCAACAGCAGCATTTATTGCTGAAATAACCTGTGAATGTACTCTGGGAATGAGGCATTTATCAACAGTGTTTGCCCCGCCGATTAAAGCACCTGCTTCAAGAGAAGCGTTAACTGCGGCAACCTCACCCGTGAAGAGAATATAATACTTGCCGGGACAGCCGGCTCTTGCAAAAATCAAGTCAGTATCAGCTGCTTTGAGAATCGCATCTGCCGCTTCGATGCCCTTTGCTATGCTGTTAAGCTCAAGAAAGCCAATTGTTTCATACATTTCTCTTCACCCCTTATCTTTCTATAATAATTACTTCGCCGACTGAAGTAACTTTTCCGTCGATTGAAGCGTGAACATTAGCGCCCATTTTGCCCTCAGGACACTTTGCAATGAGCTGACCGCATTTTACACAATCACCAACATTCACAACAGCCTCGGCAGGCACGCCGATATGCTGCTTGACGGGAATCTCAACTCTGTCGGGAGTAAATTCTTTGCAGTGTTTAATTGTATAATCATAATATTTTCCGGCTCCTGCGCGGTTTGCGGCACGCTTGGAGGGAATTTTTCTGTATTCACGGTTAATATTCACCGTGTATTCCTCGCCTGTCTTTTGATAACGGATGCCGTTTTTGGCAAGTTCCTTTTTAACAAGCGAGTTTACCTTTCTCGGCTGCAGCTGCATTGGGCAGGCATAAAGCTCGCACACACCGCATTCACAGCAAAGAAGTGCATTGACCACAACAGGGTCAGAAATCATTTCTTCAATTGAGCCGCGGGCCATCTTGCGCATAATTTTGTGTGGCTCAATGGGATGACCGAGCATATTTCTCGGACATAATTGAGTGCAGAAATTGCACTGAATGCATGCAGATTTGGCGCGGTTGAGTGTGTGCTCAACCGGAGTCTGATGAAGTGACGGTAGCCTACCGCCAACAGGAAGTATAATAAAGCCTGAGGTTGTCTTGGTCACAACTGATTTCAAGGCTTCTTCTTTAGTCATAGGCTTTCCCATCATAGGGCCGCCGCAGATTACAAAGTAATCATCAATATTTGCTCCGCCTGCAAGAGCGAGGCAATCTTTAAAAGATGTTCCCAAAGGAACACAAAGAACAACAGGTTCACCAACTTCACCTGTCATTGTGAGATATTTATGGGTGAAATTTTTGCCGTTGAGCGCATCATAAACGGCGCAGACAGTTGCAACGTTAGAAACAACACAACCTACATCAAGTGGGATTCCACCCGCCGGAACAACCTTTCCTGTAACCTCACAAACAATAACCTGCTCATCACCTGCAGGATAAAAACTGTCCATTTTATGAATTTTAACCTTTGAAGCAAGTGCGAGAATAGCCACTTCGAGAGAGGCAATTTCTTCTCTGTATCCTTTTTTAAGCGCAATGGTACACTCCGCTGCACCTAAATGCTCACGGATAGCCTCACAAGCGGAGATAATCTCTCTTGCCTTATTGCACATTATGTATCTGTCGGTTCTAAGAAGAGGCTCACACTCTGCTGCGTTTATGATAAGATGCTCAACCTTAGCGTTATATTTAATATGAGTGGGAAAGCCTGCACCGCCACAGCCGACAATGCCTGCATCAAAAACTTTTTGGGTTAAATTCAATTATTTCACCTGCTTTTTGAGCTCTTTAAGCTCTCTGTCAACCTCGAGAGTATCAATAATGCCCACAATTGCGCTGTCGATAGCAATATCGTCTTTGCCGAGGGCGCGTCTTGCGGTGCTTCCGCTGACAACAAGAACTCTCTCCCCTACACCGGCACCGACAACGTCGGCGGCAACGAATGTGTCACCGTTAGTTTTATTGGTTTCGACCTCTTTAACAACCATAAGCTTGAGGCCTGAAAGGGTTTCTTCTTTTTTGGTTGCCCACACATGGCCTATAACCTGACAAATTATCATGGGGCTTCCTCCTAATCAACAAATTCAACTTTAACGTTTGAATGGTTAAAAATATCTTTGGCAGACGGCGTTATTACCGTGCCTTTTTTAAGACGGACGATGTCACCCTGCGCTTTTTCGCACAGATTTATTGCAAGCTTTTCCGTGATTACTTTATCAACGGAATTATCAGCAATTGCATCTTTATTGAGGTTTTTACCGTACCATTGCTGTCGGATAAGCTCAACACCAAAAGAGCGCAAAGAATTGACATAGCCTTCAAACATTGAATAAAAGGCTCTGTTTGCGGTTTCTTTATGCTTTCTGTGTGGCAAAGCCGCTTCAAGAAGATAAACCTTCTTGCCGCCCAGTAATGCTTTGGTTACGGCGCAAGGCACAGCTGTGCAATCCCTGCCAAGGGCGCAATCCGCAAGCTCAGCACAGGTCAGCTCACAAACAAAAACACATTCATATAAGGAAATATCACCGTTATATGTGTCAATTGTTCTGAAGGAGTATTTGTCCTGAGCAAAGGCAGGTAAATCAGCCTCTTTGCCTATAAGAAGTGCGAGAGGCTTTCCGTCAGGTGTAAAAGAAGATTTTTCACCCGTAGAAACAGACTTTAGCACCTCTTTGGTAACCAGCTCAACCAAAGCTTCAAATGATACGTTTTCCATAATCCGTCCTCAAATTAAAAGATTTTTCCCTTGGAATCTTTTTCAAGACAGCAAGCATTTGCTTCATCAAAATCAATATGCATCGCAAGTGAGAAATTGGGGTTAACTCTGATCATAACATCTTCAAAGGTAACAGGGCGCGAGGTTTCAATGCGAACTTTTACGCTCTGAGAGTCAGACACACCGTATTTTTCTGCATCTGCCGGAGTCATATGAATATGATTTTTAGCAACAATAACGCTCTTTGCGGCGTTATAACATCCGCATTCGCTCACAAGGTAAACGTCACCTGCACCATTTAAATCACCAGAAAGATTTATCGGAGCCTTAATGACCAAGGAACGGCAATCAGTCATCGAAAGCTCAACCTGAACTGCCTTTCTTTCAGGGCCTAAAACGGCTACATTTGCAATTTCGCCCTTGGAGGTAACGAGCTTAATTCTTTGCTCACTCAAAAATTCACCGGGTTGGGACAAATCTCTTTTTTTAGTAAGGGTTGTTCCCTTACCGAAAAGCGCTTCAACAGCCTCTTTTGTCAAATGAACGTGTCTTGCCGAAGCTTCAACAGGAATTGAGGCTTCTGAATTATCAAGGCTCGATATAACA
>JAGBHX010000079.1 GCA_017935265.1 Clostridia bacterium
AGGGAAGGTCGGATAAGGTTAAATCCGATTTATTTGCAAAGCTGGCGAACGAGCTCAAAAAGAAAAACATAACGTTTTATATCACCCGTGATTTTAACGGCAACATAACAGGAATAAAATGTGAAGAAAAGCGGTTTATACTTTGTGACGGTACATATCCTTTTGACGAAAACTCCGTGACCTACGGTGCAGTTGACGGAATAATCAGCATTGAAGCGTTTCAGAATGGAGAAAGGCTTAAACAAAGCAGTGCTGAAATTGTGTCTCTTATTCACTCTCTGTCAGAGGCTGAAAGAAAATGCAACCGTTTCCTTTCGGCGGCGGCCGGGGTGCACCGCGACAAAAAAAGGCTTGAAAAAGAAAACGCCGATTCGCGAAAAATCAGCCGTTATACTGCAAAGCTGTGGTCATCTCACGGTTGTCCGCCGTCGGGTAAGGTGGGGGTTGAAAGCAAGGTGTTTTTCAGCGTGCCTGCGGCAGACGGAATCAAGTGTGCCGATTGCGATTTGTCGCAGTATTGCGACACAGCATTTGTAATAAGCGGCAGTGCAGGGTATTGCAGCGATATGATTGTGGATCGTATGCGGCGGTATGCCCTGAGCAGCGGAATTGATATAATCAGCTGTCAGAGCTTTCTGGATTTTGACGGAATCCCGGATCACGTTATTATGCCGGCTCTGAGATTCGGAGTTTTCAGAGAAAACAAAAATGAATCCGTAAGCGTAGCAAATATAAAAAAAGTGCGCACAAAGAGGTTTATGCAGGAATCCCCCGGTGAAAACACGCGGGTGAGGCTTCAGTTTAATCAGCGAGCTTATGATTCACTGATTAAAGAGGTTGAAAGCGTGATGAAAAAGCTTCAGCGTTATCAAAATGAGCTTGACGACGTTTTTGTTGAGGCGACCGATGAAAAAGCGCTTTTTGACTGCGTTTGTGCCAAAATCGGACTGTAGTTTGACTTTGAAGATGAAATTTGTTATAATCTCACCATCAAATTTTTGGTGGTGATTTTTTTGCAGAGATTTTCAAAAAGAGTTTTATCTGTTTTTATTACAATAAGTATAGTTTTATCCTTGCTCGGCGGTTTTGCGGTCACTTCTTTTGCCGCTTATATGGGTGATGCAAATGTTGACGGTAAGGTTGCTTCCGATGATGCGTTGCTTGTGCTTCAGGCTTCAACGGGGCTTAAAACCCTCACTAGTGAGCAGTTTGAGCTTAGTGACATATCCAGCGACCAAAAGGTAAATTCCTCGGACGCTCTCCTGATTTTGCAAACAGCAACAGGCATTCTTCCCCTCAAAGAGAAAAGCGATGTTGCTTTGCCGTTTGACGGTGTGGTTACAGCAGACCCGTCATTGAGGCTCAGAAGCGGAGCAGGCACCTCTTACACCAAGCTTGCCGACATTCCTTGCGGCACGGTGCTCAAAATAACCAAAATCAGCAATAACTGGGGTCAGACCACATATAACGGCAAATCAGGTTGGGTAAGCCTTGATTACATTGAGCCTGTGGAGCCTGTTTCGGGTACATTTACCTTTGTTTGCTACGGCTACGGCCACGGTGTGGGAATGAGTCAGTACGGCGCCAAGTATTATGCAGAAGACGGCTGGACATATGACAAAATCTTGCTTCACTATTTCTACAGCGACAAAACCAAAATAGAAAAGGACGAGGAAGAGGAGCTTCCCGAAACTGTCAAATACGGCAGTCAGGAGCTTGACCTCAAAACATATATTGCAGGCTCGGTAAGAGCAGAAATCGGTGACAGCTGGCACATTGAAGCCATTAAAGCCCAGATGGTTGCAATTTACACATACGCAAAGTATTACGGCTTTAACGTCAGCTCATCAACCCACGCATACAAAGCGGATTATAAATATGAAGGCACAAAAATTGAAACAGCAATGAACGAAGTTCTGGGTGAATATATTTCATACAACGATAAGGCGATTCTTTCTGTTTATTGCTCCAGTATGGGTGGCAAAAACACCTCGGCAAAGAACGCGTGGGGCGGCACGGATGTTGCATATCTTCAGGGCGGAAGAGTCAGCCCTGAGCCTGAAAGCGTGATGAAAAAGACCTATACCTACACAGCGGAAGAGGTCAGAACAATGGTTCAGCAAAATCTCGGCGTTACCCTCACAGGCTCGCCTGACACCTGGTTTACCGACATAGTTCATGACAAGTCAATAAGCAACAGCGTGGGCTATATCACGTCAATGAAGGTTGGCGGAAATACTGTTAAGGGTGAAAATGTACGCTCAAAGATTTTCTCATATTCCAATATGCGCTCACATTGCATTTCAATTAAATATAACGCATAGTTGCACAACAGCAAAACACACAGTAAAAGTTCAAGCTTTTACTGTGTGTTTTTTCTTTTAAGAGCCTCAACAACATTTATAACAACCGAAATGTCCTCTTCACTAAGCTGTGAAACATCCACTACTCTTGTTCGGCTTTCATCCAGCAGGTAATCAATTGTTGTATGAAAAATGTGTGCGATTTTAATAATAACGTCATAAGACGGATAGCGGTCGCCTGATTCATAATATGAAACAACGGATTTTGCAACGCCTATTCTGTCGGCAAGCTGTTGCTGGGTAAGTCCCTGTCCTTTTCGCAATAGCTTCAATTTAGCGCCAAAGTTCACTCGTTTAGTCCTCGCTTTCCACTTTTGGTTATATTTTATAGAGAAAATGTTGACTTATGGTTAACATAAATATATAATATAGTGGAATTAAGTTGCGAAGCAGTGGAATTCTGCTTCAAAGGGAGGATAAAAAATGGTTTTTAAAATATCAAAAGAAAGAGTTCTGAATGGAATGGAAACAATGAACAGTTTTGGGTTGAGGCTTACGGGTTCAAGAGGACAGCAGAAGTTTGTGGATTATCTGAAAAATGAAATTCACAAGATGAGTTTTAACACATATAGTGACCTTTATTCATTTGACCGTTGGGAAGAGAAGCATTCTTCAATCAAAATCATAAATTCAAACGGCGATGAAGAGATTGAAGTAACCTCTGCGTGGCCTTATTCAGGTGAAACCGATGAAAACGGCATTACCGAGGAAATAGTAGAGGTTTTCGGTAAGCATATCAACTATCTGCCTGCAAGGGGAAAAATTGCCCTTGTAAAGGTTAAAGACCTTGAAAAAGTGCCCACCGGATTTGCTTTTAATCAGAGAAATTCATATCCTAAAGGCTTGTCTTTGCCAAAGAACTACAAAGGCCCCGTTGCTGACTCTTTTGTTAAAATACCTCTCATCTCCGTTGCAAAAGCAATGGGCGTTAAGGCGGTTATCTGCATATGGGAAGGTATGAGCGATGGAATGGTAAAGGGACAGTATCTTCCCTTTATTATGGATTATCAGGGTATTCCTGCCCTTTGGGTTGGTGAGGAATCAGGCGAAAAGCTCAAGAAAGCTGCAAAGGAAAAGAAGAAGGTTAACCTTGTGCTCACCGCTGAAAAAGAAGACAATGCAACGACAGAATCCTTTTATACCGTTCTTGAGGGCAAAAACAAAAAGGAAGCAATTATTATCAATACCCATACCGACGGCATAAACTGCGTAGAGGAGAATGGTCCTATTGCAATGATTGAAATGATGCGACTTCTCAAAGATGTGAAGCTTAACAGGACACTTATCTTTGTTTTTGTAACAGGTCATTTCAGATTGCCCAATTTCAAGCAACACGATATTCAGGCATCGTCAAAGTGGCTTAAAAACCACCGTGATATGTGGGACGGCAAAAAGGGACATATAAAAGCAGTTGCAAGCCTTGGTGTTGAGCATTTGGGTTGTAAGGAATGGAAAGACAGGGACGGAAAATATCAATGCACAAATCCAATTGATGTGGAGCTTGTATATACTGCAAACAAAGCAATGGATAAGGTATATTATGATGCTCTTAAAGGCAGAACAATGGTCAGAACAGTAACAGTAAAGGGACATAATTTCCTTCATTTCGGCGAAGGTCAGCCACCGAGAAATGTGGGTATTCCCGACATTTCACTTGTAACTGCACCCGATTATCTGACGGCAATAAACGAAACTAATCAGATGGAAAAATTCAGCCTTGACCTTATGTGTGAGCAGATTGAAACATTTCTAAAAATGACGCTGACACTTGACAGAATGAGTGCAAAAGAAATCGGTAAGCCTGAGCCATATTCACTTATATTAGGTAATATAAAATAAACAAGGATTTATGAGGGGTTAAAAATAACGGCTTGAGATTAGTTTCTCAAGCCGTGTTTTTATACTCCTGTTAAATCAAACGGGGGAATGTATTCCTCCTTGGCGGAGGACAGCTCCTGCACATAGGCGTTTTCAAAGCCGAGGGAATCGAGGTGATTTAACACAGTTGCATATTCTCTTTTTGAAATTCTGCGGTTAATTGTGGGGTATTCTTCACATTCTCCGCATGGAGTATACTGGCTCATCAGGCTGACAATTGCTTCGTTTGTGAAATTGTCTGCCACAAAATCGAGAGCTTTCATTGCCTGACTGACGTTGCCGGGGAGAATAAGACTTCTTATAATAACGCCTCTTTGCATTATGCCGTCAGCGTCAAAAACGTCTTCGGGCTGCTGGCGCTTCATTTCGCGTATTGCCTGTGAGGCGAAGTCAAAATAATCTTCGGCCTTGCTGTATTTTTTTGAAACCTTGCTGTCGCAATATTTTAAATCAGTAAGATAAATGTCAACAATGCCGTCAAGCTCTTTGAGCGTTTCGGCCTTCTCGTATCCGCTTGTGTTATAAACAACGGGGACAGAGGGCTTTTTCTTTTTAAAAAGCTCAGCCAGCCTGAGCGCATAGTGAGTGGGGTTTACAAGGTTAATATTGTGAGCACCGAGGGCGATAAGCTCGTCAAAAATTTTAAAAAGCCTTTCGTCGGAAATATCTTTGCCGAATGCGTTGTGGCTGATTTCAAAATTCTGACAGTATACGCATTTAAGATTACAGCCCGAAAAGAAAACCGTGCCGCTTCCTCTTGTTCCGCTGATGCAAGGCTCTTCCCAATGATGAAGTGCGGCTCTTGCAACGCGAAAGCTGTTGCCGACTGCGCAAAATCCGACTGCTTCGGTGCGGTCAACCCTGCAGTTTCTCGGGCAGGCGGTACACAGGTTATTCATTAAAATCAACCTCCTTTTCGAAAAGCAAAGCAAATCTGCCGTCAACGGGGTTGCGCTCGGCATAGTTTATTACAAGGGCTCGGTTGCCGATGAATTTAACGAATATTTTCTTTTCTCTTGCAAGGTTCATTTCGTGAAGAAGCTTGCTTGATGCAGGACGGGTAAATTTGCTCAGACCTGTCAGGGATTTAAGAGAATCAGGCGGGATTTCGGAATTTTCACTAAGATAAAAATCCTGCAGTAAGGCTTCGCTCAAATCAGCTCCCGTTTCTTTTGCAAAGTCTCCCAGTACGTCATAAAGCTTCTTTGTTGAAACTCCGCAGAAAAGCAGCCCATTTTCTTTTAAATAATCTGCAATTTTTCTGAACATTTCAAAGGGCGAGGTGAAACGCTCTTCGAGTTTGTTCAGATACAGAACAAATCGGTTGGAATTAAAGACCTTTTCAAGGGCATCTTCAACCTCTTTGAGAAGCTGAATCTCAGCATAGGAAATATATTTGTTGCTAAGAATTTCGTAAGGGGGATAAGCGGTGAAAGCATAGCCGTGCTTTTGCTTTAGCTCGTTCATCGGTGCACCGCTGAGAAGCTTGAGAAAGCCGAGCTGAAGCTGATGAGCATTAAGCCGATACACCTCGTTGAAGCTTTGCTTGAATCTTTCATAGCTTTCATAAGGCAGGCCTGCAATCAGGTCGGTGTGCAGGTTTATGTTTTCGCTTTTTCTAAGGGCAGAAACATTGCTGAATATTTTTTCGTTAGGTGCATAGCGGCAGCTTTCTTTAAGCGCCTCCTCACAGGTGGACTGAATGCCGATTTCAAGCTGGATTTTGCCTGCAGGTGCACTGCCCAAAAGCCTGAGCTGTTCGTCGGTGAGCAAATCTGCACCGATTTCAAAATGAAAATTAGTTCGGCTTCTGTGAGCGTTTTCAATAATATATTTCCATATTTCGGTGGCTCTCTTTTTGTTGCAGTTAAAGGTTCTGTCCACAAACTTAACCTGCTGAACGTTGTGAGAAATGAAAAAGTCAAGGTCGGAAAACACTCTTTCCAAAGAAAGAAATCTCACCTTGCCGCAAACGGAAGAAAGACAGTATGCACAGGAAAAAGGACAGCCGCGTGAAGTTTCATAATATATAATTCTGTTTTTAAAATTGTCAATGTTGCTTTCGTTATATATAAAGGGAATATCGTCAAGGCTTTGGATAAAAGGTGCGCTGACTGTTTTTTCTTTGACTTGCTTTCCTTCGGCAATAATTTTTACCGCTTCGGGGAATGCCCTTTCACCCTCACCGCTGACGATTAAATCATAGTCGCTTTCTTTTATATCTGTGTGAGCGATGCCGTAAGAAACCTCCGGGCCGCCGAGAATAATTCTGATGTCGGGGTTAACTGCTCTAATGCTTTTGCAGAGTTTTGCAACTGTTGCCACATTCCAGATATAAACGCTGAAGCCTACAATTTCGGGCGCAGACTCAAAAACGGAATAAAGAATATGCTCTGCGGTGTCGTTGACCGAGGCTTCAATAATGCTGACCTGCATTTCGGGCATAGCTGCTTTCAGCCCTGCTTCAAGGTAATACACAGCAGGGCAGGAGTGGATGTATTTGGAATTGATTGCGCATAAGGTAATATTTTTCAAAACAATAGACCGCCATTTTCAGATTTATTACATACTACCATAAAATTACTCTTGTATGCAAGAGAGTTTTGTGATATACTCTGTATATCTGTAGGAAAGGACTGATCAGATGAAAAAGGTAATCAGCTTGCTGATTTGTGCCGTGCTTTTCTGCCTGTGCTTTGCAGGCTGCGGTGAAAAGCCTGAGGAAACTCCCGTTGACACAACTCAGCACACAAAGGTGAAGGTAACTATGGAGGACGGCGGAGAGTTCATAATTGAGCTTTATCCCGAATATGCACCGGAAACCTGCCAAAACTTCATAAAGCTTGTAAATGAGAAATTTTATGACGGGCTTACGTTCCACCGCATTGTTGACGGCTTTATGGCTCAGGGCGGTTCGTCCGACGGCCAGGGCTACGAAGGCAGTGATGAAACAATCCACGGTGAGTTTGCAATCAACGGCTTTGAGCAAAACACTCTTTCTCACACAAGGGGCGTTATTTCAATGGGCCGCACAAATGATTTCAACTCAGCATCATCCCAGTTCTTTATTTGTTACAGTGATGACTATGTGTCTTCTCTTGACGGAAGATATGCAGGCTTCGGCAAGGTTATTGAGGGTATGGAGGTTGTGGACAGCTTCACAGAGGTTCAGCTTACATACAATTCAATGGGCGAGCTTGCTGTTCCCGTTGAACCTATTGTAATCAAATCAATGGAAGTTATCAAATAAGAAAGAAGGAAAAAATTATGTTTAAAAAGATTTTTGCAGCAGTTATTGCTCTTGTAATGGCATTGGGCGTTTTTTCAATGAATGCCTTTGCCGCAACAGATGTTGTTTACGGTGACATAACAAACGACGGCAACATCAACTCACAGGATGCACTCAAGGTTTTGCAGACAGCAACAGGAATGTATACGGCAACCGCTTATCAGCAGGCTGTTGTTGACGTAAATTCCGACGGCAACGTTAACTCCTCAGATGCACTTCTCATTCTTCAGTATGCAACAGACCTGGTCAAGAGCTTTAACAAAAGCTATGACAACACCCAAAAAGCAAAAAAGGTTGACCCTGTTTTTGCAAACGGTGCATACACCTTCACATTGACATTGTCTGATGAATCATCGGGAAATATTGATGTAACCTTCTCAACTGACGGCAAAGCAAAGGTTATGTACTCAACGATGAAGCTTGGTCTTATCCCTGTTGAGTACAGATTGTTGCACAAAGACGGAAAGAATTATCAGATTGTTCCCACAATCAACCTCGGCATCGAAAAGTTCCAGGGCGTGTATTGTGAAACAGATGACGATATATCATCAATTTTTGATACCTACGAAGCAATTTTTATGGCAGAGGTTATTTATGCTTCATCCACTAAAAAGACAATCAACGGTCAGGTTTATGACTGTGAAACCTTCTGCAATGAAAACAATGCTGTTTTTGAATACTGCTATTATGACGGCGCGCTTGAATTCCTTACTGTTTCCGCAGGCAGCACAACCCAGACACTTGATATTTCAAACCTTATGGTGGGTGCAGAAACCTCAAAGCTTATTATTCCCTCAGACTGTGTTTATGATGAAAGCGCATTTCAGTCATAATTAAACATCATAATGTAACAAAAATAATCGGCACACTTCGTTTGAAGTGTGCCGATTTGCTGTTGTAATTATTGCCATTCAAACCATACGGAGGTTCCTTTTACTCTGTAGTTTGAACCTTCTACGAAGTGGAAGCCTCTTGTTTTACCGTCATAGTTCTGGAAGATATGGTCAACATTTTTAAGACCTTCAATAAACGCATTCATAAGACCAATATCTGTGAAGTTGATGGTGTTTTCAACTCTCATCTTTGGAATTGTGGTTGCGGGGCTTGACTGAATTGCGGGGGCGAAGCCTGTTAACCACCATGTCCTGGAGTAGCGGTTAAATGAGCTGAGACCGTAGTGGAAACGGCAACTCATTTCCTGATGATATTCTTCCGAAACAACATTGTATGTGGTCTGCTCTTCGGGGGTGTCACCCGGGCGGTTATAGAAGCCTGTTTCACAGCCTGCAAGAACAAGGCCGTAATAACCCTTCCAAAGCTGAACCATCCACTGCATTCCCTTGTAGTTAAACTTAATACGGATTGTATCAAGGGGCATAAATGCGATTGCGGCGAGACGGTCATAAAGCTCGGTGTAACCAACTGTTCTCTGCCAGCCTGCGCCTGTGGCATAGAATACACCGTATTTTGCATCGTAAGCAAAGCCAACAAGACCAAGACCCTTGTTGTCAATTACACAGCCTGTGTAGGGGTCATATGTGATGTTACCTGCGATTGTGGAAAGATTCAAGTCGTCTCTTTTGAAGGAATCAATCTTTCCGACTGAGTAATAAAGAATGTAGAGAGCGTCTGTTGAGTTGAGCTTACCGTTAGCGTCAACATCGGCTGCGGTTCTGCGCACAACATCGGTCATTTCGTGGTGAGAAGATGCGTGATATACAACTCTCAACGCATCGGCTGAATTGATGATGGCATCGCCGTCTGCATCACCTGCAACGTACGAAGCGTTAGCGGGCAGGGGCTCTTCTTCGGCGTAGACGCTGATGCCTGCAATCGAAAGAACCAGAACAGCCGCTAAAACTGCTGACAAAAGTTTTTTGATAGTGTTCATTTAAATTTTCCTCCCTTTTAGGGTGACGAATATAATCCGCACCGTGTTTTTTATCGGATGATTTCCGTCACTTCTTCGTTAAAATACTCGCAAATCCGTGAGGATTTGCTGTGTTCGACTGTCATCAACTTAAGCTTCCGCTTTGAATTTATCTATAGCACCGACGGATTTCTGAAGAATTGCAAGTGCATCTGATGAGTTGACCTTGCTGTCGGCGGTAACATCGGCATATCTGAACTTGACGATGTTGAGCTTAATCAGGCTCACTGAATACTGAAGCACGGCCAACGCATCCTGCGAATTGCATCTGCCGTCCAGATCAACGTCACCGAAGCTTCTCAAAAAAATGTCAAATTCAACGGTGGCCTTGCCGTCGATTGTAGCTCTGATGGTGTTGGTGCCTTTGGTTACGGTTGATTTCGGCTCAAAGCTGAAGCGCTTAGGCTCTGCGGAATACTCAACTGTTTCGCTTGTTCCGTTTGAGTAGGTAAGGCTTACTTTAAATCCGCTGAAATCATATTTGGGAACAATCTTGCCTGATGAGTATGACCAGTTATCTTTGTATTCATAGTTGATAAGAGCAGGTTTGTTTTTGAGCGTTGCACTTTTGATACTCTCGGTAACAAAGCGGATTTCAAAAGGAACCGTGTGGCCGTAATAATCAAGATTGAGAGTGTTGGCTCCCATAACAAAGTCTGCAATATGGTCGGGCACAAACCAATCCATTCCGCCGTCACCGTATGAAACGATTTTTGTGGTGTTATCGGTGAATGTGAGCTTAATCTGCGCGCCTGCAGGGGAGTAAGATTTGAGCTTGATGTTGTTCATCGCATCATATTCCCAGTCAACGCCGCGGACAAGCTCGGTTTTGGTGGGTGCCTTGTATAAGGCGGCTGATTTGATTGCAACCAGGGTAAGCTCGCTTTCAACATAAACTGCGCTGAAATCTTCAAGAAAAATCTTAACCTTGTTTTTTCCTGTCTGCCATTTTCCGCTTGAGGGCTCAACACTCATATTGCCGCCCCAGGGGAAGGTTGCAAAGGAGATGTTATTGCCGTTATATTTCACAACAGTGCCTGTAAGGTCAAAATCTGTTTTCGGGGAGATTGAGGACCCGTTATAAACCCAGTCAAGACCTTCGTAAAAGGTGGTTTTGTCTGGCTTTGAAACAAGCTCGGTTGTATATGCCGAAGCAGGAATCAGAAGAACAGAAAGCATCAGCACAAGGCAAAGGGAGATACTGATAGCCTTTTTCATAAATATCCTCCTTTATATACTTTTTTAAATTATACACTAACGCACCGTTTATGTCAACAAACAAAACGCAATATAATGTATTATGTAACAAATGGTAAATATCGGATTATATAATATTTTTCCTGTTTCCTATTGATTTATTCTCTCTTTTTTGTTATACTGTGTGTAATCTTTTGAGAGGAGATATATCAAAATGACAAAATTTGCAAAAATCATTTCACTGTTCCTTTGCATTGCAATGGTATTCAGCGTTGCAGGTGCAATGGTAATTTCATCCTTTGCAGCAGAAACACCCACAATCAGCGTCACTCAGGTAAGCAACGACGGTAAATATCTTGTGCTCAAGGTTTCTGTTTCTAAGGGCTACGTAAACGCTCTCGACCTTAAGTTCTCAATGTCAGGTCTTGAGTGTAAAAAAGTTGCCGACTTGGCAGGCAAAGGTTCGGGTAACCATGCTCCCACCGGCTCAGCTTCTCACTATGCCTGTGCTGCAACTGAACCTATCAAGGGCGACCTTGCTCAGGTAACTCTTGAAATCAAGAATGCAAACAAGTATTCTTTCAGCGTTAACGCAACAGAATGTGCAGTTACAGAAGATATCAAGTATGATGATTTTGATAACATTATTTCAATTGGTGACACAGTTAAGGTTACACCTACAATCAAGGGTAACATCAGCTATGAAAAGCCCATTGAGAAACCTACAGAAAAGCCTACTGAGAAACCTACAGAAAAGCCTACTGAGAAACCTACTGAGAAGCCCACTCAGAAGCCTACTGAGAAGCCCACTCAGAAGCCCACTCAGAAGCCCACTCAGAAGCCTACTCAGAAGCCTACTCAGACACCTACAGCTCCCACAGGCACTGTTCCCACAAACACACTTCCCTCAAACACAGAGGTTCCCTCTTCAAGCGAAATCAGCTCATCAGTTGAAGACACATCAAACGACTTCAGCTATGATTATGACAGTGAGTATGATTACTATACTCCCGACGACAGTGAAAACGAGCCTGCAGGCAGCGATGAGCTTCTCAACAACGAGAAAGACCCCAAAACAATCATCATCATTGCAGTAGTTGCAGTTGTACTTATCGCAGGCGCAGTAGTTGCTTTTGTTGTAATCAACAAAAAAAAGAACGCTGAATAATAAAGCAGAATAATTTAACAATAAAAGTTCCTGAGTAAAATCAGGAACTTTTATTTTTCTATTGAAATTTTTTGATTAGTTTGTTATTATTATCTATGGATTTATTGTTAAAGGAGAGTTCCTATGCTTGATTTAAAATTTTTGAGAGAAAACCCCGATTTAGTTAAACAGAACATTAAAAATAAATTTCAGGACAGTAAGCTTCCTCTTGTTGATGAAGTGATTGAGCTTGACAAGCTCAGCAGAGCCTGCAAGGGTGAGGCAGATTCACTGCGCGCCAGCCGTAACAAGATTTCAAAACAAATCGGTGCACTTATGGCTCAGGGCAAAAAAGAGGAGGCCGAGGAGGTTAAACAGCTTGTTGCTCAGAACGCAAAGCGTCTTGCTGAGCTCGAGGCCCTCGAAACCGAATACAGCGAAAAAATCACAAAGATTATGATGATCATTCCCAACATTATTGACCCCTCCGTGCCTATAGGCAAGGACGACAGCGAAAATGTTGAGGTTCAGCGTTACGGTGAGCCTGTTGTTCCTGATTTTGAGGTTCCCTATCACGTTGACATTATGGAAAAGTTTGACGGTATCGATCTTGACGGTGCAAGAAGAGTTGCAGGCAACGGCTTCTATTATCTTATGGGCGACATCGCAAGACTCCATTCATCAATCATTTCCTATGCCCGTGATTTTATGATTGACCGCGGATTTACTTATTGCGTGCCTCCTTTTATGATCAGAAGCGGCGTTGTAACAGGCGTTATGAGCTTTGCTGAAATGGATGCAATGATGTATAAAATTGAGGGCGAAGACCTTTTTCTTATCGGCACAAGCGAGCATTCAATGATTGGTAAGTTTATGGATACTATCATTCCTGAGGAAACACTTCCCCAGACCCTCACCAGCTATTCACCCTGCTTCCGTAAGGAGAAGGGTGCCCACGGCCTTGAGGAGCGCGGTGTTTACAGAATTCACCAGTTTGAAAAGCAGGAAATGATTGTTGTCTGCAAGCCTGAAGAAAGCCCTGTATGGTTTGACAAGCTCTGGCAGAACACAGTTGATTTGTTCCGCTCACTTGATATTCCCGTAAGAACACTTGAGTGTTGCTCAGGCGACCTTGCTGACCTCAAGGTTAAGTCAATTGACGTTGAGGCATGGTCTCCCAGACAGCAGAAGTATTTTGAGGTAGGTAGCTGCTCAAACCTCGGTGATGCTCAGGCAAGAAGACTCAAAATCAGAGTTAACGGCAAAGACGGAAAATATCTTGCCCATACTCTCAATAACACGGTTGTTGCTCCCCCCAGAATGTTGATTGCTTTCCTTGAAAACAATCTCAATGCCGACGGCAGCGTAAACATTCCCGTTGCATTAAGACCTTATATGGGCGGAAAAGAAAAAATTGAGACAAAATAAACAAAAAATCGTCGTCTTTTTTGACGACGATTTTTCTTTTTTGTATTGCTGTTAAGGATTAACTTGTGATACTATACTTATATAAAGGAGGAATTATTATGTTGTTTTGGATTATTTTAGCAATAAGCGTAGTTGTAACAGCAATTTACACTGCCAAAAGAAACACAACTGTTAAAATTTCGGACTTGGCGATTAAAATTGCTGCAAGCTGTTTGTTTGTTGCTGTGGGAATTGCCGCAATTATCAGCAACCCCGATGTCAATCTGACATATGGACTGATGATTGTTATGGGCGGAGTTTTCGGTATCCTCGGTGACATTTTCATTGAGCTGAAATGGATTGATAAAGAAAAAGGTGACTCGTTTTTTACTTTTGGCTTTGTAACGTTTATGATTCAGCACGTTTTGCTGGTTGCCGCCGTGTTTATTCATTATCCGATGACACGGCTTAATGCACTTATTTGTTTTGTGGCTCCCGTGGTGGTGCTTATTGTGTCCGGGTTTGCGGCCAAAATCACAAAAATGGATATGGGAAAATTCAAGGTTATTGCAAATTCCTACGGTGCGCTGGCATCAATGACATTTTCTGTTGGTTTTATGACAATGACAACTTACGGTATGGAGCTTTCGCAGATTATTTTCTTCGTGGGCGGTGTACTGTTCTTTGTTTCTGACCTTATTCTCAGCCAGATTTTCTTCACCAAAAACGGTTGCACACGGCTTTTTGTTGTGCTTAACCACATTACATATTACGGCGCACAGATTCTTATTGCGGCTTCTCTTTTCTTTTTGAAATAAGGAATAATGTTGATTTTTAATGTATGATTTGATATAATATCAGCAGTTATTCCGACGGAGGTATGTTATGAAAAAAACAGTTGCAATTATATTGGCACTTGTGCTCGTCTTTGCAATGAGCATCAGTTGCTTTGCCGCTTCTTACGGTGATGTTAACGGTGACGGAAGCATCAATTCATCAGATGCGCTTCTTATTCTTCAGGCAAGCACAGGCATAGTTGATTTCACATCTGCGCAGAAAACAAGAGCCGACGTGAACAACGATGATAATGTAAATTCATCTGACGCTTTGTTGGTGCTTGGCCGTGCAGTAGGCCTTATTGACATTTTCCCTGTTGAAGAGGGCGAAGACCCTGACATTGACCACGGTTTTATCGGTTAAGAAAGAGAGCGCTATATGAATCCATTGAAAACAATTATTGTCGGCGGAGGTCACAGAAGCTTGATTTATGCTTCTCTTGCTGAGCTGAAGCCGGAAAAAATGCAGATTGTGGGTATCGTTGACCCCGACGGCATCCGCAGAAAATACATTTCCGAAAGATTCAATATTCCCGAAGAGCATTGCTTTGAAAGTGTGGAACAGCTTGTGGCCGTGCCCCGCTTCGCAGATGCGGCAATCAACGGCACAATGGATGATATCCACGTTAAAACCACAATTCCTCTTCTTGAATACGGCCTTGATGTTTTGCTTGAAAAGCCCTTTGCCGTAAATGAAAAGGAGGCAAGGGAATTGGTTGCCGCCGCAAACAAGTATAACCGTAAAATTATGGTTTGCTTTGTTCTGCGATATGCTCCTTTTTACAGAAGGATTAAGCAGGAGCTTGTAAAAGGTACAATAGGTGACATTATTACTATTCAGCTTTCGGAGTTTGTCAGCTATCATCATATGTCCACAAGCCACGTAAGAGGCAAGTGGAACAACTACGAAAAGTGCCACGCATCAATGCTTCTTGCAAAGTGCAGTCACGATATGGATATTATGATGTGGCTTATGGGTGATGACAAGCCTGTTGCTGTTTCAAGCTTTGGCAGTAACAAGCAGTTTGTTTTGGGCAATGCCCCCGAAAATGCGGGCACAAGATGTATGGTTGACTGCCCTTTGGTGGACGAATGTTTTTATTCAGCAAAAAGGCTTTACATCGACCACCCCGACCGCTGGAGCTTTTATGTATGGGCAGACCTTGAGGACCGTGGGATTGATGATATTGAAGAAAAAATCAAGCTCCTCAAAACCGACAGTCCCTACGGCGTTTGTGCATACAAGAGCGACAACAACGTTGTTGACCACCAGAGTGTGCTCGTAAACTTTGAAAGCGGAGCAACAGGCACTCACAATATGGTG
>JAGBHX010000080.1 GCA_017935265.1 Clostridia bacterium
AAGGTTTTTGAGGAATGCCTTATCCCCATTTTCGGCACTTTGCCCGGCATCTGGAGCTTTGTTCCCGATGAATATTACGAATCAGGCAAAGAGTTTATGCAGCTTGACCCCGTTGAGAACGCAAAGCTTATCGAAAAGCTTGACTTCTATCATTACGAGGTGCAGTCAAAGTGTGCTGAGCTTGTTGCTCAGGCTAAAGCAAGCGGCACCACAATGTATAACGTGCTCGGCTACGATATGCAGAGAACTCCTCTTGTAACCGCCCACAGAGAAACCTCTGACGGCACAGTTGACACAAAATATGCTTCAATGGGCGCAACCTGTGCTCTTATTGGTGAAACTCTTCCAGAGGATTACGTTCAGGCAAAATATCCCGAAAAGAACTTTATGTCACCTGACAGAATGATTGATGCTTCAACCTGCATTATGCCTGAGAACACCTGGTTCATCAAGGATATGCTTCATTCCACCACTCACGACGGACACGATGAACTTTACAGAATTATGTTTGAAAGTGAAGAGCAGCTCACCGTTTTTGATTTGGAGGAATATCCTCAGTTCTTGCAGAATGATGTTTTCAACCAGAGCTTCTATCCCGTTGAGGCTGAAATTGATGACAGCATTCAGGGTGCTATTGATGATTTGCTCGAGCAGTTCACCTTCACAAAGCTTGTAGCACTTGTTTTCAAAATTATTTATTCCTTCATCGGCGCATAATTTAATGATTTTTCCCGATATCCTCGCGGTATCGGGAATTTTTTTGTTTTGATGATATAATTCTGAAAAATAACTGTACTTTTTGAAACAAATGATATATAATACCAACAGTTTGATTACATACCTGCTCAGGCAGGGAAAGGACCGGATATAATGAACATAGTTGTTGCAGGTGACGGTAAGGTCGGTCAGGCTCTTACAAGGCTTCTCTCCGATGAGGGTCACGATATTGTAATGATTGACACTAACCGCGATGTAATGGAAGAAAATCTTCAGCAGTATGACGTTATGACTGTTGTGGGAAACTCCGCTACAATGTCAACCTTGCAGGAGGCCAACGTTGAACAGTCTGATTTGTTTATTGCGGCAACGAGTGCCGATGAAATAAACATTCTCAGCTGCCTTACAGCCCGCAAGCTCAATCCCTTTATTCATACCATTGCCCGTGTGCGCAACCCTGAATATACCGAGCAGCTTTACCTTATGAGAGGGGATCTGGGTCTTTCAATGATTATCAACCCCGAAAGGGACGGAGCACAGGAGGTTTTGCGACTTCTTCAGCTTCCCGGTGTTCTTAAAAGAGAAACCTTTGCAAAGGGCCGAGTTGAAATTGTTGAAATCAGAATCCCCGAAAAAAGCATTCTTGACGGGATCAGCATCAGCAACCTTACCCACGCCCTTAAGGGCAGAAAGGTGCTCGTTTGTGTTGTTGCCCGCAACGGCAAGGCGATTATTCCCACAAGTGATACAATGCTCAAGGCGGGAGACCATATTTATGTAACTGCTCCTGTTGCAATTCTTTCTTATCTTCTTAAAAAGCTTGACGTAACACAGAAAAAAATCCGCCACTCTATGATTATAGGCGGCGGCAGGGTGAGCTATTATCTCACACACGCTCTTGTTGACGCAGGCATCAAGGTTAAAATAATTGAAAAGGATTTTGCACGCTGTGAGCATCTTGCCGAAATTCTTCCCGACGAGGTTGCAATCATTCACGCTGACGGTTCATCACAGGATGTACTTGACAGTGAAGGCATTGCCGAAACAGATGCCCTTGTAACTCTTACCGGTGTTGATGAGCAGAATGTTATAGCTTCAATGTACGGTCACTCCCAGGGTGTTGCTCACATTGTTACCAAAATCAACCGCACCGAAATGACGGGTATGATTGAAAATCTTCCGATCGGCAGTATGGTAAGCCCTAAGGAGCTTTGCAGTGCAAACGTTGTGCAGTATGTGCGCGCAATGCAGAATCAGGCAGGTGCGGCAATCACTCTTCACAGAATTGCAAACGGCAGAGCAGAAACTCTTGAATTTGCAATTAACGAATGCTCACGTTATGTAGGCGAACCTTTGAAAAAAGTAAAGCTCAAAAAGAATATTCTTATTTCCTGCATAACGCACAGAGGCAAAACCGTTATCCCTGACGGTAACTCCTCATTTGATATAGGCGACACGGTTATTGTGGTTACCAACAGAGAAGAGCCGATTTTGCAGTTTAACGATATTTTTGCATAAGTCGGGCAAACCGATTTGAGGGTGTTTATATATGAATGTTAAATATGTTTGCCGAATAACATCATACACCGTTTTTATTATGGCACTTTTTATGCTCATTCCGGCAGGAATAGCGTTATTTGACGGTGAGATGAGAAATGCTCTGATATATCTCGGCGTTATCGGTATTGAAGCTGTGTTCGGCTTGATTATGTTTTGTGCAGGACGCAACTATAACCCCACGCTTTATGCTCAGGAGGGTATTGCGGCAACGAGTCTGTCGTGGATAGTTATGTCTGTTTTTGGTGCATTGCCATTTGTTTTTACAGGTGAGATTCCACGTTATATTGATGCTTTGTTTGAAATTGTGTCAGGCTTTACCACCACGGGTGCTTCAATTCTTTCTGATGTGGAAGCTCTTTCGAGATGTAACTTATTCTGGCGAAGCTTTTCTCATTGGTTGGGCGGTATGGGCGTTCTTGTGTTTATGCTTGCCATTATTCCTCAGGCAAAAAAGAGCAGAGGCTCCGGCATTTATCTGATGAAGGCAGAGAGCCCGGGCCCAAGCGTAGGCAAGTTTACGCCTCATCTTCAGCAGACAGCCAAAATTTTATATGTGTTATACATTGCGCTGACGGTTCTTTGTGTTGGATTTTTGCTTGTGGGCGGAATGTCGTTGTTTGACAGCCTTTGCATTGCTTTCGGCACGGCGGGAACGGGTGGCTTCGGTGTTCTCAACAGCAGTATTGCAAGTTATTCACCGTACATTCAGAGTGTAGTCACCGTGTTTATGATTCTTTTCGGTGTCAATTTCAATATGTATTTCTTTGTTCTTCTCGGACAGTTTAAGTCTGTTTTTAAAAACGAGGAGGTAAGAACATATTTTGGAATTCTTGCCGTTTCTATCGTGATGATAACCGTAAATATCTACAGTATTTACGGCAGTGTGCGCGAGTCAATTCACCATGCCGCGTTTCAGGTTGCCAGCATAATGACCACCACCGGTTATGCTACGGTTGACTTTGAGCAATGGCCCGCATTTTCAAAAGCGATTTTGCTTTTTCTTATGTTTGTGGGTGCATGTGCAGGCAGTACGGGCGGCGGTCTCAAGGTTTCAAGAGTGCTGATGCTTGGCAAAAATATATTTAGAACAATCAGCAATGTTCTTCATCCCAAGAGGGTACATCTTGTTAAAATGGACGGGCACAAGGTGAGTGAATCTGTTGCAAACGGTGTTGATGCCTATCTTGCCGTTTATTGTGTAATTGTTTTGTTCAGCTTTGTGATTGTTTCGCTGGACGGATATTCAATCGGCACCAATTTTTCGGCTGTTGTGGCTTGCTTTAATAACATCGGCCCCGGCTTCGAGCTGGTGGGTGCAACGAGCAACTATGGCCATTACAGTGATCTGTCAAAGGTTGTGCTTATTTTTGATATGCTTCTGGGCAGGCTTGAGATTTTCCCGCTTCTTGCATTGTTCAGCCCCGACCTCTGGAGCAGAAAGAGATAAAACTTTAAAGACACTTTCAGCTTTTGAAAGTGTCTTTTTTGCTTGTGGATATTAACTTTGGCTCTCTCTGTATTCCTTAGGTGTTTTGCCCAAATATTTTTTAAATACCTTTGTAAAATAATTCACATCCAGAATTCCGCAGTATTGGGCGATTGTCTGAATCTGCATACTTGTTGTTTTAAGAAGTCGGGCGGCGTGCTCGGCTCTTTTTTTATTTACATAATCCGTCAGCGTCATACCTGTTTCTTTTTTGAAAAGGGAAGAAAGGTAGCTTGGGTTAACGTTGAGCTCCTTTGCCTGAAAGTTGAGGCTCAGGTCGGCTGTCAGCTCCGAATCAATTGTTGTGAGAACCTTTTGAATAAGGGGAGAGTAGTTTTTCATTGAATGCTTGTTTACCAGAATACAGTAGGAGCGAATCATTTCCTTTTGCAGAGCCTCAATTTCTTTAACGGAGTTTGCAAGCTCGATTTTTATTGCAAAGTCAGAAGAAATTCCGTCGATATAATAGGGATGCACAAATCCCCGCTCGGCGGCCTTTCGCAAAAGAGTGTTGAGAATAACGGAATAATTTTTCATATTTCTCACAGGGTCTGCAACTCTTTTTTCTACGCCTGAATTTGACCATTTGGCAATCACCATTTCCGCGTTGTTGATGAGTCCCTGCGAAACTATGTTTATAAGCTTGTTTTCCTTTTCATAAATGGATTCTATCAGGTGCACGCTCAGCTGAGGACGGTCAATTTCGGTTGAAACAAAGCCGGAGCTTTCACTGAAATCGTAGCTGCCGGTTTCGTCAACTTCTTTGATTGCAAAATTCTCCAATCCGCCCCATATTGCTTCTCCGAAGGTGTTGAGCAATATCATCAGATTGTTTTCGTCGGCAAGTCGGGGAATCTGGAAAAAGTATTTTTCAAACACGGTAAATGCCTGAGAGTTGATTTTGTGCTTTTGCGCAAGGTCGAGCTTCACTTCCTTGGTTATTTCGCTGTTGAGATAAGGTCCGATAATAATTCCTGAAGGGGAGGGTGTGTGGGGCAGACGGAAAAAGATGTATCGGCAAAGGAAGCTGTCGGTGATGAAATATATAATGTTCTCTTCCGCGTTGATGAGTGCACTCAAAAGAGCAGATTCATAATTTGCGTCGGGCGACAGGATTTTTCTTAATTGAAAGTCCACTTTATCATAGCTTCCGTCTTGGGGAACAAGATAAGAATTAAGCCCGAGATTTTCAAGATATTTCCTGAAAAATGCAAACTCCTTTTCATAAAACATTTACAACACCCCTTTATATTTTATATTATCGTATAATTTTTGCAAAAAATAAAGTTTATATAAAATTTTTACTAATAAAAATAAAAAAATTACTCACAGA
>JAGBHX010000081.1 GCA_017935265.1 Clostridia bacterium
AAATTAGAAAGGAAAGCTTAAAATGGCTGAAGATAAAATTTTAGATTTAAATTCTATTGAATCCACAAGCTTCATAGATGATTTTATTATAGAGGACCTTAGTGAAGGCGGCAGATGTGAGGGTATGAAGGTTCATACACGTTTTCCTCCTGAGCCTAACGGTTACCTTCATATCGGTCACGCAAAGGCAATTTACGTTGACTTCGGTACAGCTGAAAGATTTAACGGTATCTGTAACTTAAGAATGGACGACACTAACCCCACAAAGGAGGATGTAGAGTTCGTTGATGCTATTAAGGAGGATATCCACTGGCTTGGTTACGATTGGGAGGACAGATTCTACTACGCTTCCGATTACTTTGACAAAATGTATGAAGGCGCAGTTGAGCTTATAAAGAAGGGTTTGGCTTACGTTTGCGAGTTAAATGCTGAAGAGATGAAAGCTAACCGCGGTGACCTTTCCACACCTGCTGTAAGCCCCTATAGAGACAGACCTATGGAAGAAAGCCTTGATTTGTTTGAAAGAATGAAGAACGGTGAATTCCCTGAAGGTAAGTATACACTTCGCGCAAAAATTGATTTGGCAAGCGGCAACTTCAATATGCGTGACCCCGTTATCTACAGAATCAACTACATCAAGCATCACAGAACAGGTGATAAGTGGTGCATCTATCCTATGTACGACTTTGCTCATCCCATTGAGGATGCTATGGAATGTATTACTCATTCACTTTGCTCCCTTGAGTTCGAGGACCACAGACCTTTATACGATTGGGTTATTAACAACGTAACACTTCCTTCAAAACCCCGTCAGATCGAATTTGCAAGACTCGGTATAAACAATACCGTTATGAGTAAGCGTAAGCTTCGCAACTTAGTTGAAAATAAGTACGTTGACGGTTGGGACGACCCCAGAATGCCCACTATCTGCGGCTTAAGAAGAAGAGGCTATACTCCCGCAGCTATCCGTGCATTCAGCGAAAGAAACGGTGTTTCCAAGGTTAACAGCGTTGTGGAAAGCAGCTTCCTTGAGCATTGCCTCCGTGAGGATTTAAACATAAATGCTCAGCGCGTTATGGCTGTTCTTGACCCCTTAAAGCTCATTATTACAAACTATCCCGAGAATAAAACAGAAATTTTTGAAACTGAAAATAACCCCAACCGTCCCGAGGACGGCACAAGAGAAATAAGCTTCTCAAGAGAGCTTTACATCGAGAAAGAGGACTTTATGGAAACACCTGTTAAGGGTTACTTCCGCCTTTTCCCCGGTAATGAAGTTCGCCTTAAAACAACTTACGTTATCAAGTGTACAGGCTGCAAGAAGGACGAAAACGGTAACGTTGTCGAAGTATATGCTGAGTATGACCCTGAGTCCCGCGGCGGTAATCCTGCTGACGGCAGAAAGATTAAGAGCACTATCCATTGGGTTGATGCTAACAACGCAGCTACAGCTGAGATAAGACTTTACGATAAGCTCTTCACAGTTGAGGACCCCGAAATCGGCGAGTATGTAGACCTGCTTAACCCCGATTCATTAAAGGTTCTTTCCGATTGCAAGCTTGAAAAGAGCCTTCTTGATGCAAAAGTAGGTGAAAGCTTCCAGTTCATGCGCCAGGGTTACTTCTGTGTGGATAACAAGGTAAGCACTAAGGACCACCTTGTATTTAACCGCAGCGTATCCTTAAAGGACAGCTTCAAAAAGAAATAATCACTATATATTGTGGCAATAAAAATAAATACCACAATGATAAAAAATCTTCAAATAGAATATTTTTGCATATAAGCAAGGGTTTTTTAGCGGAACTCTTGCTTATTTTGTTAAAAAATATAGCAAAATAGCCATTTTATAAGGATTTTAGTATGCAAAAGTTTTGCATAAAAATATCTATATATGTTTTATGTAAATCGAAATAGCACAATATATTGTGTATTGCCTATTGACAAACTACTTTATAGGTAGTATAATCAAAACTGCCCCGCAAAAAGCGAAAGCAAAATAATGCGGAAAATTAAATATGTTTATTATAAATTTACGTAAAAGAAAAAATGGTTAAAGTTAAAGGAGAAACAAAAAATGGTAACTGAAATTATCAAGCGTAACGGCCAGAAGGTTACTTTCGATTCAAGAAAAATCAGAAATGCAATCTTCAAGGCTAACATAAGAATCGCTAAGGAAAGAATGACAGAGGATGACCTTGATAAGCTCACAAGAAGGGTTATAAACCGCTTCGATTTTTATTCAGGTATTCCTACTGTTGAGCAGGTACAGGATATTGTTGAGGAAGTTTTAATTGAAGCTGACTATGCAAAAACAGCTAAGGCTTACATCCTTTACCGTGCTGAGCATGAAAAGATGCGTAATATGGACGCTGACCTTGTAAAAATTTACGAGGATTTAAGCTTTAAGCCCTCCGAGGATGCTGACTTAAAGCGTGAAAACGCTAACATCAATGCGGACTCAGCTATGGGTACAATGCTTAAATACGGTTCCGTGGGTGCCAAGAGCTTCTACGACCACTACGTTATTCCCGTAGAAATTGCTGAAGCTCATGCAAGAGGCGATATCCACATTCACGATAAGGACTTCTACACTCTTACAGAAACCTGCTGCCAGATAGACTTAATTAAGCTATTTAACAACGGCTTCTCCACAGGTCACGGTTATCTGCGCGAGCCTAACGATATCAGAAGCTATGCTGCTCTTGCTTGTATCGCAATTCAGGCTAACCAGAACGAAATGCACGGCGGCCAGAGTGTACCTAACTTCGATTATTCCATGGCAAAGGGCGTAGATAAAACCTACAGAAAAGAATTCTACAAGGCTCTTACACAGTACTTTACAGTTAAGTCCGATATTCCTTACGAGGAAGTTGAGGCTATTGTAAAGGAGCTTAAAGAAAAGATCGGTGCTCTTGAATCATTGGATCATGTTGACGAGTACATTGAGAAAATCGTTTCTTACTTTGCAGGTCTCAGCGGCTCCATTACAGAGAATGAAGCTTCTTTAGCTACAGCTTATGCAAAGAAAACTGCATGGCGCGAGACAGATAAGGCTTGCTACCAGTCAATGGAAGCACTTGTTCACAACTTAAATACAATGAACTCCCGTGCAGGCGCACAGGTTCCCTTCAGCTCCCTTAACTATGGTACCGACACTACAGAGCAGGGCAGAATGGTTATAAGAAACCTCCTTTTAGCTACCGAAGCAGGTCTTGGCGACGGCGAAACACCTATTTTCCCCGTACAGATCTTCAAGGTAAAGGAAGGCGTAAACTATAATCCCGAGGATAAGAACTACGACCTCTTCAAGCTTGCAATGCGTGTTTCCGCAAAGCGTTTGTTCCCCAACTTCAGCTTCCTTGATGCTCCCTTCAACCTCCAGTATTATAAGGAAGGCGACTATAACAGCGAAGTAAGCTACATGGGCTGCCGTACAAGAGTTATGGGTAACACCTATGATAAGGACAGAGAAGTAACCTGCGGCAGAGGTAACTTAAGCTTTACATCCATCAACCTCCCCAGAATCGGTCTTGAAGCTGAGGGCGACATAGAGAAGTTCTACAGAATTCTTGATGAGAGAATGGAAATGGTAGAGGAGCAGCTGCTTCACAGATTCAAGATTCAGTCCAGCAAGAAGGTTTACAACTATCCCTTCCTTATGGGTCAGGGCGTTTGGATCGACAGTGAAAAGCTTGATAAAAACGACAGCGTAGCCGAGGTATTAAAGCACGGTACACTTTCAGTTGGTTTCATCGGTCTTGCTGAAACTCTTAAGGCATTAACCGGTAAGCACCACGGTGAAAGCGAAGAAAGCTACAAGTTAGGTCTTGAAATCGTTGGCTATATGAGAAATAAGCTTGATAAGCTTTCTGAGGAGTCAGGTCTCAACTGGTCACTTTTAGCAACACCTGCTGAAGGTCTTTCCGGCAGATTCATCAGAATCGACAAGAAAAAGTTTGGTATTATCGAAGGCGTTACAGACAGAGAGTATTACACAAACTCCTTCCACGTACCCGTTTACTATCCCATCAGCGCTTATAAAAAGATTCAGAAGGAAGCACCCTTCCATGCACTTACAAACGCAGGTCACATCAGCTACGTTGAGCTTGACGGCGACACATGTAAGAACATCGATGCTTTTGAAAGCATTATCCGTTGCATGAAAGAAGCAGGCATCGGTTACGGCTCCGTAAACCATCCTGTTGACCGTGACCCTGTTTGCGGTTACAACGGTATTATTGATGATGTTTGTCCCCGTTGCGGCAGACATGACGGCGAAGGCATTCCGCTTTCAAAGCTTCAGGAATTAAAGAAAAAATATCACGACGTGCCTGACTACTCAGCACTCATTCACTAATCATTAATTAAGAAAGGATTTAAAATTATGGCAAACGTAGAAAATAAAGATATCATCATCGGCGAAGGCAAGAAGTTCGAAAGAATCAGACGTATCACAGGTTACCTTGTTGGTACAACAGACCGTTGGAACGACGCTAAAAGAGCTGAAGAGAGAGACAGAGTTAAGCATACTCTCGGAAAGTAATCCATAACTAACGAAGTAAGCCGCCTTATAAGACGGCTTATTTCTTGTAATTACAGAGGAAATTAAAATGGAAATTCGTTTATCAGGAATAGTTGAAGAAAGCATTGTAGACGGTAAGGGTATCCGCTTTGTTGTTTTCACACAGGGCTGTCCCCACAACTGTAAAGGCTGCCATAATCCGCAGACTCACGATTTTAAAGGCGGATATATGGAGGATACCGACAAGCTTTTTGAAATGTTTCAGGAGGACCCCATATTAAAGGGCATAACCTTTTCAGGCGGCGAGCCTTTTATGCAGCCAAAGCCCTTAACTGAGCTTGCTAAAAAAGTCCACTCAGTAAGAAAGGACGTTACCTGCTACTCAGGCTTTACCTTCGAGGAAATTTTAAACAGCGAAAATGAGGATAGGGTGGAGCTTCTTAAAAATATTGACGTGCTTATCGACGGCAAATTTATATTAGAGCAGAGAAATTTAGAGCTTAGCTTCCGCGGCAGCGAAAATCAACGCGTTATAGACGTTAAAAAATCCCTTTCAGAGAATAAAATCATATTGGTAGAAGATATCGACTATTAATGAAAGAAGGCTTAAAAATGGGTTTATTCAATAAAACACCTGAGGAAAAATTTGAAAAGGCTTCAATGGCTTCAAGCGGCAGAAAGATGCTTAAATTAGCTGAAGGCGGTATGCAGAAAGCTATGACCAGTGTTGCCTACAAGTATTCACACGGCTTCGGCCTTAAAAAGGACCTTAAGAAAGCAAAATATTGGGCAGATAAAGCGGCGGACGTAAAAGCTTTCGGTGAATCTATAGATACTATCGAAGCTTATTTCACAAAAGGCAATATCTGCCTTGAATTTAAAACAGCCGAAAGTAATAAGGAAGCTAAGGAAAGCTTTAAAACAGCCTATTCCATAGCTCTTCCCGAGGACAAGGACTACAGCTACTATAAGAGTATGTCAGGTGCTACCTTGGCAAGACTTTATATGGCGGATAATGAAAACTTACAGGAAGCAAAGGAAATCCTCCTTGAATACAAGAGAAGCTATTTCCCCGAGGCTCAGTTCCAGCTGGCGCGCTACAGCTACTATATTGAAAATAATCTTGTCCCCGCGGTTAAATATTTCCAGGAGCTTCTTGACAGGAAGAATATGGAAGGGGAGGACGTTATCTTTGAGATGGAGGACATCACCACCGATTATCTTAAAAAGGTAAATGCCCTTAAGGATAATGAAGTAAGCCTTAAAACTATCGACGAGCTTGAAGCTCTCCTTGAATTCCTTACAGAAAACCAGTGGGAAGAATATATTTTAGAGGAAGTTGCGAACCTTATTAAGCGCTTTAAAGGCTAAGACCAAAATATGCTGTAAATTTCAAGTAAAAAAGTTAATTAATTCACAATTTAGTAATTGATTAAACTAAAAATTTATGTTATTATTAAATCAAATATTGGTTAAAACTTTGTAACCAATGGAAGGAGAAAAATATATGACAAATAACAAGACAGTTCTCGCTTGGCTTGACGAAATGAAGGAGCTCCTTACTCCCGATAATATCGTTTGGATCGACGGTTCCGAAGAGCAGATCGAAGCTCTCCGTGCTGAAGCTTGCTCCACAGGTGAAATGATCAAGCTTAATCAGGATATTCTTCCTGACTGTTATTACCACAGAACAGCTGTAAACGACGTTGCTCGTGTTGAAGGCAGAACATTTATCTGCTCCAGAAATGAGGAAGATGCAGGTCCTACAAACAACTGGATGGATCCCCAGAAGGCATACAAGATGCTTTTCGACATCGCTCGCGGCAGCTACAAAGGCAAAACAATGTACATCATTCCTTATTCAATGGGTCCCGTAGGTTCTCCTCTTGCTAAGATTGGTGTTGAAGTTACAGATTCTATCTATGTTGTTCTCAACATGGCTATTATGACAAGAGTTGGCAAGGCTGTTCTTGACGCTTTCGGTGACGAGAGCAATGACTGGGTTCGCGGTCTTCACTGCAAATGCCAGATCGACGAAAACAACAGATACATCTGCCACTTCCCCCAGGATAACACAATCATCTCCGTAAACTCAGGCTACGGCGGAAACGTTCTTCTCGGTAAGAAGTGCTTCGCTCTTCGTATTGCTTCATATCAGGGCAAGCACGAGGGCTGGCAGGCAGAGCATATGCTTATCCTCGGCGTTGAAAACCCCAAGGGTGAAGTAAGATACATCTGCGCAGCTTTCCCCTCAGCTTGCGGTAAGACAAACCTCGCTATGATGGTTCCCCCCGAGGGATACAAAAAGGCAGGCTACAAAGTTTGGTGTGTAGGCGATGACATCGCTTGGATCAGAAAGGGCGAAGACGGCAGACTTTATGCTATCAACCCCGAAAACGGCTTCTTCGGCGTTGCTCCCGGCACAAACGAAAAGTCAAACCCCAACGCTCTTGCATCAACAAAGCAGGGCACCATCTTCACAAACGTTGCTCATAACCTTGACAACAACACAGTTTGGTGGGAAGGCCTTGACAAGAATCCCCCCGAGAATGCTGTTGAATGGACAGGTAAGCCCTGGAACGGCAAGGTTGACGAAATCAAAGGTGCTCATCCCAACAGCCGTTTTACAGCTCCCGCAAAGAACTGCCCCTGCATTTCAAGCGAATTTGAAAATCCCGCAGGTGTTCCCATTTCAGCTTTCGTATTCGGCGGCCGCCGTGCAGCTCTTACTCCTCTTGTATACCAGTCAAGAGATTGGAACCACGGTGTGTTCGTTGGTTCAATTATGGCTTCTGAAACAACTGCTGCTGCAACAGGTGCAGTAGGTGTTGTTCGCCGTGACCCCATGGCTATGCTTCCCTTCTGCGGCTATGATATGGGTGACTACTGGCAGCACTGGATCGACATCGGTGAAACACTTGATGCCGACAAGGCTCCCAAAATCTTCAACGTTAACTGGTTCCGTAAGGACGAAGACGGCAACTTTATGTGGCCCGGATTTGGTGATAACCTTCGCGTTCTTGAATGGATCATCAAGCGTTGCGAAAATGAGGTTGACGCTGAAGAAACAGCTATCGGCTACCTTCCCAAGGCAGAAGACATCAACATTGAAGGTCTTGAGGGTGAAGTTTCTATTGATTCACTCAAGAAGATTCTTGACGTTGACAAGGCTCTCTGGAAGGAAGAAGCAAATGGCATTGAAGAGTTCTACGGCAAGTTCGGCAAAACTCTTCCCGAAGAGCTTGCAAAAGAGCTTGATACTCTTAAAGCAAACCTCGACTGATTATAATTTTATTTACAGGGCAATCTGTTTCGGCAGATTGCCTTTTTTATATGCCTATTTTTGTATAAAAGGCAATTGCAAACAATGTTGAAATGTGGTATAGTTACACTAATAATATTATTGGAGGTTTTTTGATGGAAAAGAAATCCTTTTGGCATAACCTCTTTGGCACAACTCCCGGCAAGGGTGTTCAGCCCAAAGAAGCAATTGCCTACAGTATAGCCGGCTTCGGACAGAATTTTATCTGTACCATTATCGGCTCATACTTGACGATTTTTCTTACTGACGCTCTTCTCTTCGGTGCAGAGGGAGTTACAATCGGTTCGGTCACGGGTGCAATGGCTGTTGCATATCTTATGCTCGGCACACGTATTTTTGACGCATTCAACGACCCGATTATGGGTTCAATCGTTGACAGAACCAGAACGAAATGGGGTAAGTGCCGCCCGTATCTCAAATGGATGGCAATTCCTATTGCGATTATGACAATTTTGTGTTTCCTTCCTGCTTTCCAGGCAAAGGCAACATCTTCATTTATTATGATTGCAATTATTTACGTTATCTGGAGTGTTGTTTACACCGTTGCAGACGTTCCTTATTGGGGTCTTTCAACCTGTATGACAAATGACACCGTTGTGCGCGGTAATATTCTCACCGTTGCAAGACTTGTTTGTACCCTCGGCGCAGGTATCGTTACTGTTTTTGTTCCTATCATCACAGGCGCAGTTACATCAAAGTTTAAGTATACAGATGCCGACATTGCTCAGATTCTTGCTGATAAGGCTGATGCTGTTGCAAAAGTTGCGGCAAATCAGGGAATTTCACTTGAAGAAGCTGCACAGAGCTTTGTGGGAACAGTTAAAATGGGCATGGAGGTTCCCAACGCAGATACACTTAAGATGACTTATTTCATCTGTGCTGTTGTGCTTGTTATTGCTGCAGTTCCTATGTTCTTCTACGGTTTCAAAAACACAAAAGAACGTTTCACTGCTGCTGATAACCCTCCCTCATTGGGTCATAACCTTAAGCTTCTTTTCAAAAACAAAGAGCTTCTTCTCATTGTTCTTTCCGGTATACTCGGCGGTGCAAGAATGGTTTATACATACACAGGCGGTCTTTACTTTGCAAAGTATGTTCTTCAGAACGAGGGCGCATACAGCCTTATCACCTTGCTTGTTGTTCCCGGCGGACTTGTTGCCTCTGTTCTTGTTCCCTGGATGTCAAAGAAATTTACCAAAAAGTGGGCCTACATTGCAGTTCACATCTTCGGCGGTGTTGTAATGGCGATTATGTACTTCGTTGGTTATGATGCACCGTGGAAGCTTGTTGTTGCCGCTGTTGCTCTGGTTCTTCTCGGTATTCCTCAGGGTGTTAACAACATTATTACCTACGCTATGATTGGTGACACAGTTGATTACCTTGAATGGAAAACAGGCGAAAGAGGCGAAGGCATCTGCTTTGCAATGCAGACTCTCATTAACAAAATCGGTATGGCAGTAGGCGCATTTATCGGTGTTATCTCGTTCTCAGCAGCAGGCATTGATTCCGAAACAGGCTTTATTTCTGCTGCAGGTGCAAATACCCTCTGGAATATGCTTGTTCTTTCAGGTGTAATCAGTATGTTTGCTTGTGCAGTGCCTATGTTCTTCTACACAATCACAGAAAAGAGACAGGCAGAAATGGTTGCCGACATCGAAGCAAGAAGAACTTCTGACAAATAATTCCGATTTTCAAAGGAGTATATGATGAAGTGTTTTAAAAGAGTTTTTGCTCTTTGCCTTTGTCTTGTGATGATTGCAGGCCTTTGTGCTTGTGCAGATAAGAAAAAGGAAAAAGACAAAAGCAAAACGGATTCAGCTCAGAAAATTGAATATACCGAAACTTGGGTGGTTGAGCCATCAATTGAGGCAGACAGAATTTTTTCTCTTCCGCTTACTCGCTTCAACACCAAGACCAATCATTATGACGTAAGCTTTGGCGACTGTTACGTTGTTGAAAAAGACGGAAAGCTCGGCTTTATAAACTCAAACGGCGAAATTGTTGTTGAGCCTAAGTATGACACGGTGGAAACCTGCCTTTGTACGGACGGTTATATTGCAACAGTTAAGCCTGAAAATTCCTACCGTTCCACATATACGCTGGATATGTCATTCAGCGAAATGTGGTCATATCCTCATAAGTGTGAGAGCTTTGACGGCTACACCTATTTGTGGGATTCTGCTCTTGAAATGGCAAGCGTTCAGAAAGGTGACGTTCAGGCTGACGGCGGAATTTTTGTTCCTGAAGCAGTAAAGCTCAGTGACGGCAAGTTTGCTGTTGCAAGCGCAGACAAGCTTCAGGGTGCTAAGGATTACACCGCGGCAGGCGTTTTCACCGGCGGCATTGTTGCTATGGAAAAGGGCGGCAAATGGGGTTATGTCAATTCAAAAGGGGAGGAAGTTATCCCCTTTGAGTTTGATGCAATCAGCGGTTACAGCGCATTGGGCATTGGTGACACCGCCTATGAATGCAGTGAAGGCTATGTTACTGTATGTAAGGGCGGTAAATACGGAGTTTATAAGGCAGACGGCACGCAGATTGTCCCTTGCCAATACAGTGCAATGACAACCGTTCACGACGGCAGAGTGTTCGCCTCCAACGACGGCGGTGTGTGGGGAATTCTTCTTGTGGATGAGCAGATTTCCGACGGAATTGCTTTTGAAAGCGGCACCCTGACCTCAAACGAATAAGATACAAGCTGTGTTTTGACAAAAAACACGGCTTTTCTTATTTATATTTAAAAATAATGCTTGACAGTTGATTTTTTGGTGATATAATAAATCTGTATAAATACGGAAAAAGGGGAGTGAGTTCTGATGGGCAATGAAAATTCTGCTTCAAAGAAAAATGCCAAGCCGATTATTATTGCCGTAGTAGCTGTTCTGCTTGCAGTTGCAGCATTTTTTGTTGTAAGCAGTTTCATTGATAAAGACAGCTTTACTCACGAAGATTTAGCTCCCGGTCAGGTGCAGGGTGCAGAAGCTCAGCAGGGCGAAATGTCACAGAACAAAAAGCCCGAAGACACAACCTCCGCAAAGGTTAATGATATTGCAGACAGCAATATCGTAGATAAAAATTCAGGCTATGGTGAATATGAAATTGTTGAAAACATCACCACGACCAAGCCCGACCCCAGCAAGGATTTGAAGACAAACACAGCTTCAAAAATCCTTAAAGGTGCCAAGGCTTCAAGACGTTGGGAAGTTTCAAGTGTGATTTCAAAGGTTGTTGTTGAAAAGATTGCTGTTTCTCTTCCTGTTTATGAGGACGGAGTTAAGACATCTGAAAGCAAAACAAGAAATGTTTACATTGCAGAAATTGACACAAGACCCTCACGCATCAGCGTAATTGCGGCAAGTCAGTTCACAAACAACAAGGTTGCCGACCTGAGAAGCTTTGTAAAAGGCTTTGAAAAAGAAATGAATCAGGATATTCTTTTTGCATCCAACAACGAAATGTGTGCAAGAAATTACGATAACCCCTCTAAGAATATCTTCTACAACGGTGACGATTCACTCACCGCAACTGTTATCAAAAACGGCGTTATCGCTCAGCGCGGTGATGCAAGCAAGAGCTCACTTGTTATGTATAAGGACGGCACTTGGGAATTCCCTGTGAGCGTTTCAATGTCTTCAGCAGAAGGTTTGATTAAGTCAGGTGCTATTGCTTCTGTTTCTTACACTTACCCCGTAATCTGGGAAGGTAAGAGATACAATCATCCCGATATGGGTGAAAACACAGCAATCTGGACCAACTTCTCCCTTGACCCTGAAATCAACCACTCACTCATCGGCAAAACAGGAACTGATAAGTATTATGTAGTTGTTGGTGAAGGTTGCGGAATGGGCTACCTTGCAGAGCTTATGCTCAACCATCTCGGCGTTGAATATGCATATTGGGGCAACGGCGGTGCAGGCGCGGCAATGTACGTTAAAGGCTACGGCGTTGTAACACCTCACGATTATGTTGTTCACGGAGATTTCTTCTGCGTAAGATAATTTAATAGCTAAACCGTTGGATTTTGTCCGACGGTTTGTTTTTTGGAGGCAAAATGGAAAGACTTGATAAATAATTGCTAACAGCGGCACTCTTTCTCGCAAGGAGGTGCACCGCCTGATTAAATCGGGCGCAGTTTCTGTTAACGGCATAACCACCAAAGACAGGGGCTTTTGCATTGACCCGGAAACCGCTGAAATTAAAATCAACGGCCAGGCGGTCTCTCTTGAAAAATATGTTTACATTATGCTGAATAAGCCCGAGGGTGTTGTAAGCGCAACAAAAGACCCCACCGAAAAAACTGTTGTTGACCTTGTGCCTGCCGAGCTTAAAAAGAAAAATCTTTTTCCCGCAGGCAGACTTGACCGAAACACGACCGGATTTGTTCTTATAACCGACAACGGTGATTTTGCTCACAAAATTCTCTCCCCAAAAAATCATATTGAAAAGACCTACGAAGCCCGACTTGCCGAAAGAATTGACGAAGAATCCCTGAAAAAGGTGGCAGAGGGTATAACTCTCGGTGACGGCACAGAATGTCTTCCTGCAAAGGTTAAGGTGCTTGAGGACGGAGAAAATCCGTTGATTGAAATTAAAATTTGTGAAGGAAAATACCATCAGATCAAGCGTATGTTCGCCGCTGTGGGCAATGCAGTGATTGAACTCAAACGCGTTAAAATGGGCGAACTCCCTCTTGATGAAAGCCTTGCCCCCGGCGAGTGCAAAATTCTTTCAAAAGAAGAAGTTGAATTGATAAATAAGTAATAATTAGGCTTTACTCTGCATATCATAAAACATCACTTGTCCCGGGAGAAGAAGATGTTTGTTATTGTTGATATGTCTGACGGCAGAAAAAGACTTTTTGAAAAATTCCGCCGTCACGAAATTGAACTGAAGCGACACGATGTAAAAGGGTGCGCGCCGTTTTTTGTGGCCAAATGCAACAGAAAATACACCGACCTTTCCGAGCTGAAAAGGCTGATTTCACGCTACGGCGTTGCCCTCGCAGGGCAAGATGAAATGCTCAGAAATGAGCTTGGCGACATTTTGTTTGAGCCTACGGTGCTGCCGCTTAAAATGCTTGTGAAAACGGCGGGGGAATATTTTGCCCGTGAAAAAGAACGGCAGAACAAAACAGTAACTGTTTTTGATGAAAATGCCCGTGCCTGCGACGTTATCGGCTGCCTTGCCCGCAATGTGAGGTATGTGCGAGTAGTCACCTCGCGTTTTGACCGCTATGAAATTGCCGCCGCAGAGGTGTTTGCTTCTTACGGAATAAGCATTGAAATCAGCGATAACCTTGCAACGGCTTACGGCAGTGATGTCATCATTTCGCTCACCGACAAACCGTTTGCCGAATTTGATTGCGGAAGGATTATCTGCTATAAAAAGTGCACCAAAAATCCTAATTCTTATGCGCTGAATCACACTGACCTCAGCTATGATAAGTTTGATTGTGAGCGTTACGGCATAGATAAATTTACTTTCATATGCGCTTTGTATGAAACCTGCGGTTATTACCTGAAAAAGATACCCGTTTTCAGTGAATTAAACGGTGTATTGTAAAACATTATCTTGACTTTTCAGAAAATTTTAGGTATAATAATATATCACTATTTTCAGCAAAATGATTATATAGTTGAAAGGAAGAAATAAATAAAATGGCACAGGGAAACGTAATGACACAAGCTGCTTTCGATAAGAAAAAGGCAGAGCTTGAGGAGCTTAAAACAACAGGCAGAGACCAGATTGCCGAAAGAATTAAAGAAGCTCGCTCATTTGGCGACCTTTCAGAAAACAGCGAATATGATGAGGCTCTCAATGACCAGGCAAAGCTTGAAGCTAAAATCAACCAGCTTGAAGATGACCTTAAGGATGTTAAAATTCTTGATGAGAGCGCAATCAGCACAGAAATTGTTCATTTCGGCTCTAAGGTTAAAATTCTTGACGAAGAGTATGATGAAGTAGAGGAATATAAAATCCTCGGCGAATCCCAGGCAAATCCCGATGAAGGTATCATTTCAGACCAGTCAGCAGTCGGCAAGGCTCTTATGGGCCACAAAGCAGGCGACGTTGTTGACGTTGCATTGCCCAACGGCGCAACAATTACCTTCAAAATTTTAGAAATTTCCAAATAATTTTCGGGCGGAAACGCCCGATTTCGTATGTAGGAAAGGAGTTTTAATTATGGCAGAAGAAAAGAACGTTAATGCCCCTCAGCAGGAGGCACAGCAGGACGTTAACGAATTAAGACAGATCAGAGTGGACAAGCTCGAGGCTCTTCAGGCTGAAGGCAGAGACCCCTTCGTAATCACGAAGTATGACCAGACTCACCACAGCATGAGCATCAAAGACAATTTTGAAGAGCTTGAAGGCAAAACTGTCCGTGTGGCAGGCCGTATGATGTCAAAGCGCATTATGGGTAAGGCTTCTTTCTGCAATATTAAGGATCTTGAAGGCAACATCCAGTCTTATGTTGCCCGTGACAGCATCGGTGAAGAAGAATATAAGGATTTCAAAAAGCTTGACATCGGTGACATCATCGGTATTGAAGGCTCTGTTTTTAAAACCAAAACAGGTGAAATCTCAATCCATGCTGAGAAGATTACTCTTCTTACAAAGTCACTTCTTCCTCTTCCCGAGAAGTTCCACGGTCTCACCAACCCCGACACAAGATACCGTCAGCGCTACGTTGACCTTATTATGAACAACGACTCTAAGGATGCTCTTATGAAGCGTTCACTTATCATCAGAGCCGTAAGAAACTACCTTGACTCACAGGGCTTCCTTGAGGTTGAAACACCTATGCTTGTGGCAAATGCAGGCGGTGCCGCCGCAAGACCCTTTGAAACTCACTTCAACGCTTTGAGTGAAGATTTCAAGCTCCGTATTTCTCTTGAGCTTTATCTCAAAAGACTTATTGTAGGCGGACTTGAAAGAGTTTATGAAATCGGCAGAGTTTTCCGTAATGAGGGTCTTGACACACGTCACAATCCTGAATTTACACTTATGGAATTGTATCAGGCATACACAGACTATCACGGTATGATGGACCTTACCGAAAACCTCTACCGTCATGTTGCTATGGAAGTTCTCGGCACAACCAAGATTGTGTACAACGGCATTGAGATGGATTTGGGCAAGCCCTTTGAGCGCATCACAATGGCTGACGCTGTTAAGAAATACGCAGGTGTTGATTGGAATGAGGTTAAAACTCTTGAAGATGCAAGAGCTTTGGCTGACAAGCACCACGTTGAATATGAAGACAGACAC
>JAGBHX010000082.1 GCA_017935265.1 Clostridia bacterium
TATTTTCTTAAGCCACAGTAAGGATTTGACTTATTGGGGCAAGCACAGATTTGTTATGAAGCCCGAAAAGAACTGGGAAATGACAAAGGTAGGTGCAGGCCCCACTCCCATTGAAACCGATGAAGGCTGGCTTATGTTTTATCACGGTGTACTCACAAGCTGTAACGGCTTTACATACGCAATGGGTGCGGCAATTCTCGATAAGGACGAGCCGTGGAAGGTGCTTCACAGAGCAGACTGCTTCCTTCTTGCACCTCACGAGCTTTATGAATGTGTGGGCGATGTACCTAATGTTGTGTTCCCTTGTGCCGCTCTTGCAGACAGCGAAAGCGGAAAAATCGCTATTTATTACGGTGCGGCAGATACAACAGTTGCCCTTGCATTTACCACAGTTGACGAAACAATTGACTTCATCAAGAAGAATGATTTGTTAGCAAAATAATTAGCAAAAACTAACACATAAATGTAAAAATGCCCCTTAAAGCCGAAGCTTTAAGGGGCAAAATATTTCATTCAGCAAATTGTGTCAAGGTATTCGGCCATTTCGCCGACTGTTTTGTAGTTAACAAAATCTACTGCCTGAAGTTCAACACCGAACGTATCCTGAATATCATTCACAAGGCACATTGTGTCAAAAGAGCTCATCCCGAGATCAAGACGGAAATTGTCTTCAGCCTTGATTTCGTCAATTTCCACGTAGTTTTCAATGAGCTCAATAAGCTGTTCGAGTTTCTGCATAACGGTCCACCGTTCCTTTCTTTATCTGTAAGCTGAATTTCATTAAGAATTTCACCGACTGTTATGTCGGGATTTTCTGCGCCGATAAGAAGCGTCCTTTTAATTTTTGTAAAAAGAATGCGAAGGTCGTATTCTGCCTCGGGCTCTTTTCTGTATTCAAACACAAAATCAAGTCCGTTGTCAACTGCTCTGTGTTTAACCGTAACATAAAGGGGAATCATTGTGGCACCGTTATTGTACCATATGCTTTGTGCCGTTGCTTCCATTTCATCGTCAATGCTTTTGATTTTCATTAAGGGCTGATATGAAAGACCGAAGCTGTCATAGGTAGAGTCAAACTTTGCACTTTCGGGCATAGACTTATGTCTTTCTTTAAGCGTTTCCAAAAAGCTCAGGCTTGAATGAAGATACATTTCATTCTGAATTGCTGAAATTTTCTGAATTGCTTCAACAAAGGTTTCCTCAGGCTTGATAATACTTCTCATAGGCAGGAAGTTGATTCTCAATCCGCCTGATTTCTTTTCTGCTATTGTGCCCCGTCGGTTGATAATCATTTTGAAAGAAACGTCTTCCTGATTATCATTAAAGCAGGAAAGGGCAGTGCGCACACCCATTGAAATAACCGAGAAAATCGAAAGATTGTTTTCCTCGCAGAATTTCATAATTTTTTCGCTGTCTTCTGCGCTCATGCTCTTTTTAAAAATATCCGCATCAGGAAGACCGGAATGGATATCTGCATATCTTTGAGAGGGATTTTTAACCTGCTGTTTTTTTAGGCGGTTATCAATCATATAATCAGTAAAAATCGGCTCTGTTGAGGTAGCCAAAGAGTCATACCAATAACGCCTGTCTGTTTCGTGACGGAGAGATTCCTGATATTCAAGCTCTTTTTCAAGCACTGGTATATACGGGCGCATAGGCTTGGGGTAGGCGTCACCCTTAGCCTTGCTTCGGTATATTTCAATAATGTCATTTATGAAAATTTTTACCGAATATGCATCCATTGCAAGGTGCTGGAATTTTGTAAACAGTCCGTGATAGCCGTCGGCAAATCTTATGAGAACAATTTTATGTATCTCGCAGTTAAACATAGGAATATTTTCCCGTGAAATTGCCGTAAGAATCGGTTCAGCCTCTTCAACTGTCAAATGTGAATAATCCCATTCCTCAACCTGAAGCTCACTTTTTGGTACAACATACTGCACGACCTTGTGCTTTCCGTCGGTTGCAAAACGAAGGCGCATTGTGTCACAACGCTCAATAGCCTCATATATGGACTCTTTCATAATATCAACGTCCATCTCGCCCTTCCAATAATAGCCGCAACCGATGTTGTTAACAGGGTAGCCGGAGCCGTATTTAAGGGACATCAGGAACATCATCTGCTGGGAATTTGAAATGGGGTAGGCGTTTACTTTTTCACCGTTAGGCAAAGCTTTGACAACCATATTTATTCCTCCGAAAAATTGAATTGTGTTCGCTTGATTTTGCCGGTTGACGTTCTGTCAAAAGGCTTTTCTCTTATCTTGAATGTGTTGATTTGTCTGTCGGTTTTTATTTCTGAATTGACTCTGTCAACAATACGCTCAAGCTCTTCTCGCACAGAGTCAAAATTCATACCGTTTACCAACTGCTCATCGGGGTAGATTTCAGCCACAATGCTGTCACCCTCTGCATAAACCACAATTTCTTTAACGATACCGTCGTCTATGAACTGATTTTCTATTTCTTCGGGCGAAATGTTTTCTCCGTTGGAAAGAATTATAAGATTTTTCTTTCTGCCCACAAGATAAATGTGACCGTCTTCAATATATCCTAAGTCACCTGTGTGGAGAAAACCGTCATCAGTAAAAGCTTCGGCAGTTCTTTCGGGCTTTTTATAGTAGCCCAGCATAACAGACGGCCCTTTGACCTGAATTTCACCGTCAACGCTTCTGACCTCATCAACACCTGTCAGCACACCGTTTGAATACTTGTGTCGCTGAGAAAAGTCCGAGGTTGTAATTCTCGGGCTGCATTCGCTCATTCCGTAGCCCTGACGTGCGGTAATACCGTATTTTTCAAAGCCGTCAATAATCGAGGAGCTCAAAAAAGCACTGCCTGCAATAAATCTTCTGAGTCTTTTTCCCACAACAAGCTCTGCAGCCTCTCGGGGAGTCAGCTCAGGATGTCTTCTCTCCGATATTTTTATTTTGGTCAGAATTGCTTTACACAGCAAGGGAACAATGCGTGCATTAGTAGGCTCAAACAACAGAAGGTTTTTATAAAGATTTATCAATGAGCCGTTAAGACAAACCTCATTGCCGTCATAAAGGCTTTTGAGCACATCACAGGCATAACAGAAAACGTGATGCATCGGAAGCAGTGAAAGCGTAACCTCACCCTCATCAGCTCTGTATGTGTCATAGGTGGAGTTTGAAGCAAGATTGTTGTTTGAGAGCATAACGCCTTTTCTTTCACCGGTTGTGCCGGAGGTGTATATAATCAGCGAGCAGGCGTAGGGGTCAAGCTCATTGTCTGAAAGGCGGGCATATTCGGATTCAGAAGAATACTTATTGAAAATTTTTTCAAACCAATGCCAATCGCCGAGGGATACGATTTTTCTGATGCCGTCGTATCTTGAGCAAATTTCTTCTGCCGTCGGAATAAACTCTTCCTCGCAGAAAAGCATTTCAATATCTGCATCCCTGAAAAGCTCGCAAGCTTCATCAATGCTGATATCGGGCGCAAAGGGGACAACCACGTTGCCGCTGCAAATCATACCCGTCAGGCAGGTGATGTATTCGTAATTGGTTTTGCCGATAAATGCAATGTGCATTTTTTCTTCTTTATTTGTTTTTATATATCTGCTTACTGCA
>JAGBHX010000083.1 GCA_017935265.1 Clostridia bacterium
AGGCTCTTCGTGAAAAGACCGGCGTTGGTATGATGGATTGTAAAAAGGCTCTCGTAGAAACTGATGGCGACATCGACAAGGCCATTGACATTCTTAGAGAAAAAGGACTTGCTTCTGCTGCTAAGAAGGCAAGCCGTGTTGCTGCTGAAGGTGTAGTTGCAGCATATAACGATGCCAGTGCAGGTGCTCTTGTTGAAATCAACTGTGAAACAGACTTCGTTGCAAAGGGCGAGCCCTTTGTTAACCTTGCAGCTAAGGTTGTTAAAACTGTTGTTGCTGCAAAGCCTGCTGATGTTGATGCTCTTCTTGCTACAAAAGCAGTTGACTCTGACAAAACAGTTGACGAAGAAGTTCAGGAGGTTTTCCTTGCTCTTCGTGAAAATATGAAGGTGCGCAGATTTGCTCTTGTTGAAGGTCACACTGCAACATATATCCATGCCGGCGGTACTGTTGGTGTTATTGTTGCTTTTGACGTAGATGACGCAACAGCAGCTAACGATGAATTCGTTGCTATGAGCAAAAATGTAGCTATGCAGGTTGCTGCTATGAATCCTGAATATTTAAGCAAAGCTGACATCCCCGCAGAGGAGCTTGCAAAGATGGAGTCAATTACAATTGACAGCGCTCTTAACAAGCCCGAATCACTTCCCATGCCCATCCTTAGCGGCATTATTGCTGAAGCAATCAATGATAAGAAGTGGAGCGACGAGGATTCAACAATTTATCAGGGTCTTGATCAGAAGCAGAGAAAGAACTTTGTAAACTTCATTTCAAAAGAAGCATATGCTATTCTTGCTGAAATTGCAGTTTCACATAAGGCTGAGATTGTAGAAAATAAAATCTTTGGCGGTCTTGTTCAGGGTCGTCTTGCAAAGCAGATTAAAGAAATTTGTCTTCTTGAGCAGGATTTCGTACGTTCTGACCTCTTTGAAGGCAACGTTAACGGTTATGTTAACTCAATTGCTAAAGCTCTTGGCGCAGATGTTAAGGTTGCAAGCTTTGTACGTTTTGCAAAGGGCGAAGGCATTGAGAAGAAGGTTGACAATTTCGCAGCAGAAATTGCAAGCATGATGTAATTGATGCAATTTATCCGGTAAGGTTTAGGCCTTACCGGATTTTTTTGCTAATTTGCCCTTGTATTTTGTTTTTGTTTATGATATTATCTATACGTTAATGTTTATGATTATGCGGAGGAGCATAAAATGGCAGAGCAGAAGAAAAAACCAACTAAAAAGACCAAGCCGATAAACAAGAAAGAAAAGTTTATCTGGTTTGCTGTGTCTGTGGTGATTTTTGCAATCGGTGCAATTCTCGCCAAATGCGGTGTGTCTTTTGAAAATTATGCTCTCAAGGCCGTTTATGCCGTTCTTGTTCTTTTTCCTATGCTTATGGCGGCTCACAAGGTCAGCTTTGAGCAGTACGATGAAAACGGAAAAAGAAACATACTTGCGTTTTTAATGTATTATGTTTGTATTCTGCTTTTCATTGTTCTGATTCCCGTTATTTTCTGGGTAAATCAGTTCGTTCAGTTTGGTTAATTGAATAATAAAACGGAGCTTCACGGCTCCGTTATTTTTTTAGAAAAATCTTCTTTTCGGCGGGGGAGCAGGGTTGTTCGGTCTGCAGTAATCAACAAGAATTGTGTCATCGCCGATAACCTTGATGTTTTCCCAGGGGATTTTAATGTCGCATCCCTTAGAAAACATATGCCCTCTTTCAAAAATGACTATGCACACAAGTCTTCCGCTGGTGACGTCAATTTCAACATCGTCAACATTTCCCAATCTGCAACCGTTGGAGGAGCAGATTACGTCTTTGTTTCTCAATTCCTGTATGCAGCAGCTCATAAAATTTCTCCGTTTCTATTGTAAATTTTTAACACTTGTGATAAAATATAATAAATATTATTCAGAAAGGTTGAATTTTATGAAAAAAGTATTAGCTATTATACTTTCACTTGTAATGGTGCTCACTTGCAGCGGTATTGCAGTTTTTGCTCAGGACTCCGCTGTTGAAGAAGCTCCCGCTCCCGAAACAAGCGAAAGCATCGACATCGGAGCAATCGCTGCAGATTTATTCTCAACAGATTCTGCTCTCGGTCACGTTATCCGTCCCTTGACGCACATCAATTTCTCATCAACAGAAGCATTCGGCGATTCAATGATTAAGGTGCTTTACGGTGTTGTTGACCTTCTTATTGATGCAATTGTAGGTGCAATCAATATCGTTGCTCCTTCAAAGGAATTTATCGACTGTGAAAATTATGAAACCGAAAATTTCTATTACGGTCATGAAGAATTCCTCACAGAGCCTGCTGAGGGTGCACAGTGGAGCCTCGGCTATTCAAGCGCATCAATCCAGACAGGCGACGAGCTTGACGGCAGCCACTATGTTGGCGGCAGCCTTGACCTTGACAAATATGCAACAGCAATTATGGACGACCAGCGCGTAAGAGTTATCAGCCTTGATGATGGCAGCGGCAGAGGTGCAGTTGTATTTGCTTGCATCGACGCTTTCGGTCTTGCTCTTCCCGACGTAAGAGAAATCCGTCAGAGACTCGTATACTTTGCAGAAGCCAACGGCATTGCAAGCATCAACGTTTCTGTTCTTCACCAGCATAGCTGTGTTGACACATACGGTATGAACGCTCCTCTTCTCAAGGCCATTGCCGTTAACCCCCTTGCAAACATCTACAACAAGTTTGCTGATAATGATATTGAACTCATCACCGGCAAAAACCAGGCATTTATGGATAACCTCTTTATGGTAACAACCAAGGCTATCCGTGAAGCTTATGAGAATATGGAAACAGGTAAGCTCTATTTCTCAGAAACTGACGTTACAGAGTTCATCCGCGAAAAGCGTGAGCCCATCACTTGTGACTGGGATCTCAACCGTCTCCGCTTCGTTCCCGACAGCGATGCAAGCAGAGAAACCTGGCTCTTCAACGGTCCCATCCATTGCGTAGGTGCCGGTGCAGGCGGAACTGATATTACAGGCGACTATCCTTACTATATGGAGCAGTATATCAACGAGCACGCAAATGCTAACTTTATGCTTATCCTCGGTGCAGAGCTTGCAATTTCAAGTGACTATACACTTATTCCCGATAACCTTGCTCCCTTTGAAGACATCAAGCTTTACGGTGAAGCACTTGCTAAAAAGGTTATTGAAACAAACGCTCCCGAAACAGAGGTTGAGCCTCTTCTCAACATCCGCTTCAGAGAATATGAAATCCCCGTAACAAACCAGATTCTTGTGTTCGCTGCAAAAATGGGTATCGTTACAAACCTTGCAGTTAAGCACAATGCCCTTGGCACAGAGGTTGCAGTTATAACAGAAATGGGATATATGGAGCTCGGTGAAAATCTTGCAGTTGCTCTTGTTCCCGGTGAGCTTGAGCCTTCAATCGCTTACGGCGGTGCTCTTGACGAAACCAACTCCTACAGAAACGAGCCTTGGGAATATGCTTCAATGCAGGAAATGGTAGGCGAAGACAGAGAACTTCTTGTTTTCGGTATCACCAACGACCAGGTAGGCTATATTCTCACCGATAACGATTACAGCAGCATCATCTCAGGTGTTAATGAAGAAATCGTTGCAACAGGTGACAAGGCAGGCTCAACAACAATTGTTGCTTTTGAAGAGCTTATTGAATCAATCAGATAATCAGCAGAGGTACTCAAATGGAAGTTAAGATTTTTAATAATGCTCAGGAAATCGCCGTTGCGGCAGCAGAGCTTTTTACAGACATAATCAATAATAAGAACGACGCAGTTCTCGGCCTTGCAACAGGCGCAACTCCCGTTCCTACATACGAAAAGCTTATTGAAGCTTACAATCAGGGTAAGGTCAGCTTCAAAGACGTTCGCACATTCAACCTTGACGAATACTGCGACCTTCCCAAGGATGACAAAAACAGCTACTACACATTTATGCACGAAAATCTTTTCAACGCAGTTGACATCAAGGAAGAAAACGTAAACTTCCTTGACGGCAACGTTGAAGATTGGGAGCAGGAAAGCAAGCGCTATGCTGACGCTATGGCAGCTGTTGGCGGAATTGATATCCAGCTTCTCGGTATCGGCACAAACGGTCACATCGGCTTCAACGAGCCGGCAGACGCTTTCACAGACGAATCCTTCAAGGTTACTCTCACTCAGAGCACAATTGATTCCAACCAGAAGTATTTCGGTGAAGTTCCTATGCCCCGTTATGCCCTCACAATGGGTATCGGCTCAATTATGAGAGCTAAGAAAATTCTTCTCATTGCCACAGGCGCATCAAAGGCAGAGGCAATCAAGGGTATGATCAAGGGCGGCGTAACTCCTCGTCTTCCCGCATCTGTTCTCAACGAGCACGATGACGTTATCGTTATGCTTGACAAAGAGGCCGCAAGTCTCCTTTAATTAAAACCAAAGCCAGCACTTCCGCAGAGGTGTTGGCTTTTTGTAAAAACGGAGGTATTTATGAAATACGGTTTACAGTTATACAGTGTCAGAGATATTACGGAAAAAGACATTGAGTATGCAATGAAGGAAACTGCTGCAATGGGCTATTCCTTTGTTGAGTTTGCAGGCTTTCAGGGCAAAACACCTGAAGAAATCAAGTCTTATCTTGACAAATATAACCTCGGTGTTTCAGGTACACACACAGGTATTGATCAGCTCACTGATGAAAACTTTGATGAAACCGTCAGAGCTCACAAGGTAATCGGCTGTGAAAATATTATTATTCCCGGTGCGGACCTTTCCACCAAAGAAAAGGTTGACGCTTTTATTGACAGAGTGAATGTGCTTATTCCCCGCCTTGCCAAAGAGGGCATTAAGCTTCATTTTCACAACCATTCTTCCGAATGGCTTCCCAACGAAGACGGCGTTCAGGCTGAATATGAGCTTTTCAACCGCACTGAAATCGGCCTTGAAATTGACACCTATTGGACGTTCAATGCAGGCAAGGATGCTTTGCAGGTTCTTGACGATTTCAAGGGCAGAGTTTCTGTTATTCACCTGAAGGACGGTCTCAAGGGCGGAAAAGGTCTTTCTCTGGGTCAGGGTGAAGCAAGGGCCGCTGAGGTCAGAAAAAAGGCTTTGGAAATGGGTCTCACAATTGTGGTTGAAAGTGAAGGTCTTGACCCCACCGGTCTTGAAGAGGTTAAGCGTTGTATTGAATTTTTAAAAGAAGAGGATAAGAAAGGTTGATGTTTATGAAAACGTTCAAAAAAATATTGGCTGTGGTTATGGTCATATGCCTTTGCACCGCAACGTTTGCTTTGGGTGCATCTGCAGGCCGCAAAACAGCTCTTCCCACTTCCGCGGGCATTGAAGCTCTCCGTGATGAATTTGTGACAGATGTTGCCCCGAAGGCAGGCGGTTACGAGCTTGATTACAGCTATTATTCACCTGTCGGCAGCAACGACAGCACCAAATATCCGGTAGTAATTTTCCTTCACGGCATCGGCCACGCTGATTATATTGATGCTCAGGTGGATGACAGCGATATGCCTTATTGGGCCTCCAAGGAATTACAGGGCCGATTTACCGCAGGCGGAGCATTTATTCTTTTGCCGAGAGCACCCGAAGATAAGCTTGTTTATTGGAGCACATCTCTTGTTGAGTCTCTGCGCAGTGTAATTGACGATTTTCTTGCAAAGAACGGCAAAAACGTTGACACAACCAAAATCTTCATCGGCGGCAGTTCGGCAGGCGGTGAAATGGTGTGGAATATGCTTTCTGCTTATCCCGAATATTTTGCGGGCGCATTTCCCATTGCAGGTACAGGCACTGTTTCTGCAGGTGATGTTCAGAAGTGCAAGGATGTGGCAATCTGGATGATATCCAGCATTAAAGACCCTGTAATAAACTATGCGCTTATAACAAAGCCTCTTTGGAACAATGTTTGTGAATACAATGCCCATCCTGAAAATTGCCGACTTTCCAGCTTTTCAAACGTTACTGAACCGGCAGGTAATTCAGCAAGTGACAACCACCACATGGCAAAGGTTGTAACCTATGATATGCATATGCTCGACGGCAGCACATACCCCGATGTTACCCACGAGGACGGCAACGGCAACGAGCTTTCACTTGTCAGCCCCAACGGTATGATTCAGTGGATGAACTCCGTTTCATCAGATTTTGACGGCAACGGCGAGATCGCGGATGATTTTGAAGTCAGTCTTCCTGCGGAAATCCTCAATTATATCCGCAACCTGATTTTGAAAATAGTCAACATTTTTCAGAGAATTTTAGGTTTATAACAGATTGCATAAAAACAGAGCACAACGGTTATCCGTTGTGCTCTTGGTTTTTGTGTGGATTATTCGCCCTTCATTTCAAGGAGCTTAACTGTTCCGTCATAAGATGCCTGGCTTACCTTGATTGAATCTGTGATAGCTGCCTCAATGTCATCCTCTGTTGCGCCAAGCTCAATGCTGTACTTGGTGTCCATATAGAGGTTGATGTCCATAATGTCGGCAAGGCCGTCAACGTCAATACCGCTTTCAATACCCTTTGCGGCATATTCCTTTTTAACTCCGCCGAGACCCATACGCATCATCCAGGGAGGAATGCTGATAATCTTGCGGTTGTTGCCCATGCCTCTTGCGGCATAAACAATTTTGAGGAATCTCTTCCAGTCCATATTATACATACTGATGGGCCATGCTTTTGCACCCTTTGATTTTTCTGCTGCACCAACAATAACCTCACCAACCTGGCGAACTGTGAGCATTGCTGTGCCGCCGCCGGGATACATTGTGCAGGGGAGCTTATCCATCATCTTGATCTGCTCAATGAGGATAACCCAAACAGGCTTTCTGCCGGGCTGTGTGCCGAAGATGTAGGGAAGCTCAAGAACGGCTACATCGAAGTTCTCATCAGCAAATGAGAAAGCAACCTCTTCCTGGTCAATACGGCTTCTGATGTAGGGGTGCTTCTCTGTGAGCTTCATATCGGGACGCTCTTTTGCAAGAAATGAGAAGTATGAGCCGAGAATAACGGCGTTCTTCATACCGATTTCTTTGCAGATGGGAAGAAGTCTCTTAAGAGGAGCGATGTTGTATTTGTAATAAGCATCATATACGGGTGCAGGGAACTCAACGCGCTCGTCGATACCTGCGGCAAAAACAAAGCAGTCACAGCCTGACATCATTGCTTTGATTTCTTCGTCTGATTTTTCATAGATGTTGCAGAACTCAAGCTCCATTTCTTCGGGGATGGGAGCACCCTGGGGAAGAGGGGGAAGAGCAACGCTCTTAACCTGATGGCCTCTTTCAATAAATATTCTTGCAGCTTCTGAGCCGAGGAGGCCTGTGCCGCCAATCATAAATACTTTCATTACTGTGTAACCTTCTCCTTAAAGTTATCAAAGATTTCGGGTCCGTAAACGTTGTTTTCGCCTTCACGGTCCCAAACCTGAGCAAAGAACGGATTGATTCTTGCTTCTGTGTCATAATCCCAGGGCCAGGGAAGCTCTTCGGGGCACCAGTGACCGCCGCGAAGAACAAGGTTGGGGCTCATTTCAAATTCGTTGCCTCTTGCGCTCTTCCACTTAACGGGAGTGTACATATCAACGATTTCTGTTGCAAGGCACTCACCGCCGCGGAAAGCAGCAGCCTTCTGAAGGTCTTCAAGTGTGAGTGAATTGAAATCCTTGCTCTCATCATAACCGTGGTCAAGAAGAAGAACGTCGCTTGCAGTCTTTTTCTTTGACGGGATGATGATGTTGAACTTATCCCATGTTCTGGGGAGTGCATTGTACTCTTCCATGCTTCCGTAGTAAGCCTTCATTCTGACGTCAACCTTGTTTTCAGCCCACCAGAGTGTACCGTACTCAGGAGTTTCAGCAATCTTCTTCATCCAGAGCTTCTTAAGGATAGGAGCAAACGGCTTTGCAAGGAAAGCAAGCTTGTAGTATCCTTCAACCTTATTCATCATGCTCTTGAAATACTGCTTAACGGGGATGTTAGCACGGAAGTGGCAGTACTTCTCAAGCTCGTCGCCGTCGTAGTACCACTGACCGTGGAAGTTACGTGTTGTGAACCAATGCGGGTCAAAGAGCTTTTTGGGAGAACCGAGACCGAGTGTGCCGAGAAGGAGCTCTTCAAACTCGAAGTTAGTGATTCTGTACTCTTCACCTGAACCGATGTTATAGAATCGTCTCCAGAAATCCTCAGGGATGTCGTCACCGCAAACGTTAGCAAGAAGACGGCCTGAGTCTTCAACTGTTGCCCACTCAAGAACACCGTTGATGGGAACATGATACATAATGGGCTCAAGATTCTTAAGGATAGCAGGGTAGAGGATACCTGACTGACGGAGTGAGACCCAATGCTTGAGACCTGACTCAGCAAAAACAGCCTCAGCCTTGATCTTACTGATTGCATAGTGGTCATAAACACTTACCTTAAGCGGGTCACCTGTTCTTGCCCAATGGATCGGAGCATTTCTGTCACCTGTTTCAGCAACAGTACCGATGTAAACAACGTGAACTGCATCAGGGTCGGGCTGAGCTTTTACAGCCTTAACGATGTTCTGAGCAGCAGCAACGTTTGTCTTCTGAGTCTTAACGGGGTAGTAGTCAGCAGCGGGAGAAACCATACCGCCGACGTGGAGAACGTAGTCAGCACCGTTTACCATTTCAAGAACGTCCTCATACTTTGTAAGGTCACCCCAAACAAACTTGACAGACGGATCGTTCATATAAGGCTCAAACTTCTTGCGGTTTTTCTCGCTGTCACGATTGAGCAATACGATGTTGTACTTGTCCTTTTTCTTATAGAGCTCCAA
>JAGBHX010000084.1 GCA_017935265.1 Clostridia bacterium
CAAGAGCAAGAGATGCATCTTTGTTTAAAAAGAACCATCAACTTGAAATTGACCAGATGTACGGACTCACCCAAGAGCTTAAAAAGGTTTATAATGTATAAAAAACACGGCTTGTGCGAAATGCACAAGCCGTAAAATTTTATCTTATTTGTAGAGAGGTCCGTATGTTGCGCAAGCGCGGTAATCCTGACCTTCTTTATCCATACCGAAAGCATTCCAGCAAGCGGGACGGAAAATCTTCTCTTCAGGTACATTATGAAGAGAAACGGGAATTCGGAGCATTGAGCAAAGAGTAATCAAATCTGCACCGATGTGACCGTATGTAGATGCACCGTGGTTAGCACCCCAGTTGTTCATAAGGTCATATGCTGATTTGAAAGCACCCTCGCCTGTAAGTCTTGGAGCAAACCATGTGCAGGGCCAAGTGTAGTCTGTTCTCTTCCACAGTGTATCGGAAACATCATCAGGAAGATTTACATAATAGCCTTCACAAATCTGAATTGTGGGTCCGAGGCCTTTAACGAGGTTAATTCTGATCATTGTTGCGGGCATTTCTGCTCTTGTGAGGAAGCGAGAAGAATATCCGCCGCCTCTGAAATAGCCGTTATCCGCTGCGTTCCAGGTAGTTGCTTCGAGCATCTTATCAATGTCTTCTTCTGTAACGTCAAACCACTTCTTCATGCAAGGCTCGCCGTTTTCATTGCGAAGCTCGCCGCAAGCATCAAGGCAGGATGCACCTGAGTTAATAAGGTGAATAACACCGCCTGCTTCTTTAGCAACACCCTCAAGGTCATAACCGGTAACTCTCTTAACTGATTCTGTGCTCCAATGAGTACGAACATCTGAGAACATTGAGGGCTGGTTTGTAAGAAGCTTCTGGAAAAGCATTGAAATACCGTTAAGAACGTCATTTTCAGTTGCAAGAACATAAGGTTCTCTTGCTCCGTTCCAGTCGAATGATGAGCTGAGAAGAGCCTCTGCGAAGTCACCGTTGGGCCAATGGTCAGTCCACTGACGCTGACCCTGGAAGCCTGCAGCAATAGCATTATGACCGAGAGCTTCTTCCTCACAGCCTTCGGGAAGCTTATCAGTGCCGTTCATAAGGTCTTTGATGATAACCATCATCTTAACAACAAATTCCCAATCTTTTTCTTTCTGCTCGTCGGACTTCTTAACAAATTCGGGGTTTTTGTCAAAGCCTTCTTTGCATTTAGCCTTTGTCCAAGCAAGAGCTTTCTGGAATTCTTCCTCATCGTAAATATTTTCTTCCATTCGACGGAGAATTTCCACCTCATCAACTGATTCAACGCGAAGACCAAGATACTCTTCAAGGAAATCAGGGTCGATTGATGAGCCTGCAATACCCATACAAATTGAACCAATCTGAAGATATGACTTACCTCTCATTGTTGCAACAGCAACAGCTGCGCGGCCAAAACGAAGGAGCTTTTCTTTTACGTCATCAGGAATATTAGCTGATTCATCAGCCTCCTGAACTTCGCGGCCGTAAATGCCGAAAGCAGGAAGGCCTTTCTGTGCGTGAGCAGCAAGAACAGATGCAAGATAAACTGCACCGGGTCTTTCAGTAGCATTGAAGCCCCATACGCCCTTAATTGTGTTGGGGTCCATATCCATTGTTTCTGAGCCGTAGCACCAGCAAGGAGTAACGGTAAGTGTAATGTCTACACCGGCTTTTTTAAACTGGTCAGCACAAGCTGCAGTTTCAGCAACACGACCGATTGTTGTGTCGGAAATAACAACCTTTACGGGCTCACCGTTTGAATATTTAAGATTTTCTGTGAAGAGCTTAGCCGCTGCCTTAGCCATACCCATTGACTGATCTTCAAGGGACTGTCTTACGCCAAGAGGGCCTCTTCTGGCATCGATAACCGGACGGATACCGATAACAGGATAGTCATTCAAAAATCTATTCTCTGCCATTTTAATCAAATCCTTTCAAAAATGTTAACAGTTACCTGCTTACTGAATAATGATAACATAAATAATTAAAAAATACAATAATATTTACTAAAGTTATTCCGTAATTAAACACTCTTTTACCGCACCGTCAGCATCTATTCTTAAGGTTTTAATTTCCTGCGGAGCAAACTCTGCTTCAAGCTCAACACCTAAAGCTTTAAAATCTATTCTGGCACAGGTTTTCTCTCCTTGAGTTTCGATTGCCCTCAAAATAAACCCGTTACCGTCTTCTGCGGCCTTAATTGCAGTTATAACAACATTTTCGTCGCTTACCTCAAGACCGCCGTATGTCTGAGGCAAAACACCGTCATGATGCGTTTCCTGATGAGTCTGCAAGGGATTATTGAGTACTTCGGAAGCCTTAAACAATTCACTGTTTATAAACTCGGTATGAGGTACAATTTCATAGAAAAATTCCTGCTCACCTTTGTCAAGGAATTCCATTTCACCGTCACGGCTGTTCTGACCGTAGTGATCAAGATATGCACATCCGCGTGCAATCATCATTCTAAGGTCATTATCTATTGAACAAAAACTATATTTGCCGGTGTTGAGAAGAGCAAGACCTCTGCCCTGCTTATTATGAACATCGCACCACGCGTGGCACGGCTCTTCCTGACCGTTCGCTTGCTTTGTTATAAAGCCGTACGGCATTGAATAAGTAACCTCGGCATCATCAACATTTGCTTTAAACGAAAGCTTTACTGATTTATACTCTTCATCAAAATCAAGCACCGTTCTGACTTGAAGACGGTCACTGTTTTTATAAAGAGAGTAGTATCTCTTCAAAACAGATTTGCCGTATTTTACAACAGACTTAACAGTTGCTCTGATTGGACCGCTTTCAACAAGCTCAAGAGTACCGTCACCGAAGGAACCGATTTCAATGTTATAATCGTAAATCTTATGTCCCCATGTGTCATTCTTTGAATCATCACAAACAACAGCCTTACCCAGATCTCCTACGGCAAAATCCAGGTCGCTTTCTTTGAGAACATATGATGAAACCGCACCCGTTTCCTTGTTAAAAGAAATTTTTACCTTGCTGTTTTCAACAGTTGAATCCGTCGCAATTAAATCAGTATTGTGCTCAATGTAATCATTTTTATCGTCCTTATGGTATGTATAATAAACAGCATAACCGTAAGCAGGAATATCTGCTTCAAAAATAGTCTTATTAACGTGATCACCGTCAGTGTATGAAGCTCTGACTAACTGATGAGGCACCACATTTCCGTCACAGTCAAGCACTTTGGAAACACCCTGATCGCCGAACTGACCGAACGATTTAACGGGGAATGAATGAGGGTTAAACACTACCATCGGTGATCCTTCGCCCTCTCTGTACCACATTCTTCCTCTCATTTCAGAAGCATCGGCATCAAGGAAATCAGTGGTTTTGATTCGCCATGAAATGCGCTGTGCGGCAAAGGTATTGACATCAAGTGCAGTTTCCCTTGCAAAACCAAAGGCATTGTGTGCATCAATGTACGCTTCTTTAATTGAACAGCCTGCAAGAATATCGTGGAATTGGTTGAACATTACACGCTCCCATCCTGCTTCAAGCTGTTTTGAATGAAGCTGAGAGCCTGTCAGTGCATTTGCCAAAACATCAAGCTTTTCGGCAGTAACAAGCTCAGTTTCAGCCTTACGGTTTACTTCCTTTATTTTTGCGTTTGCGCTGTAACAGCCGCTGGCGTGATGCTGCAAATCTTCTTTAACCCACGGAATATTTTCAATATCTGTGTTAGCAAAATATTCATCTGGCGATGCAAACTTAACGCCGCCTTTTACAATGAGCTCCTGAGCGTGACGAAGGTGTACCTTTGACGGACCGCCGCCGTGATTACCTACACCGATAAACACCATCATCGGCTGAGGTTTATTATAATAATGATCTTCAAGACGCTGAGCAAAAACATCTCCGCCGTAGCCGTCGGGGATTCTGAAGGCTTTAACCACACTGCCGTCGGGACTTTGCCAATAATGAAGGCTTTCAAAAGGGAGATTCGGCTTTTCAGTGTTATTATCAGGTCTGTGATAAACATAATTATCAATACCCGCCTTTTTAAGAAGCTGAGGTAACATTCCGTTATGGCCAAACGAGTCAACATTGTAGCCGGTCTTAACAGGAGCACCAAAGTTTTCTTTAAAAAACTTCTGAGAATACAAAAAATGTCGGCAAAAAGCTTCGCCTGAGGGAATATTACAGTCGGGCTGAACCCACATTCCGCCAACAACAGCCCATCTGCCCTCTTTAACGCGAGCCTTGATTTCTTCAAACATTTCGGGCTCTGAGAGCTTAATCCATTTATAATAGCCTGCACAGGCACTTGTGAACACATAATCGGGATACTCATTCATTCTGTCAAGAGCTGAGCGAAAAGTAGACTTAACAAGCGACAGACCCTCTGGCACTCTCCACTGCCATACGGGGTCAAGATGAGCATTTGCAATTAAATAATAATTAGCTTTCATAGAACTGCCTCCTTCAGAGCAACAAATATAATCCGAGCATTGTTTTCGGCTTTGTACCGGTCACTCTAATCGTAGTTTACAAAAACATAAAAATAAAGTCAATATATTTGCTTTAAATCTTGACAAAAAATAATAAATATAGTAAACTACATAGGCACACATTAGCGGATGTGGCGAAATCGGCAGACGCGCTAGATTCAGGTTCTAGTGATAGCAATATCATGTGGGTTCAAGTCCCGTCATCCGCACCAGCTTGAGTATTCATAAGGCACTTGAGGTCTGTGAATACTCTTTTTTTAACACTAAATAAACTTAACAGCAGCTTAAAAGCTATAATTTGTACTGTAGCGGTGCTGTTAGTTCTAATGGTAGGAGGATTTATGAAAACCTGCGACATAAACATACGCGATCCGTTTGTGCTCAACGAAAACGGATTATTTTATATGTATGGAACAAGGGCACGGAATTTCGGCACCAAAGTCGGCGGCTTTGACGTTTACACTTCGTCCGACCTTGAAAACTGGAGTGAGCCCACGGAATGCTTTAATTCTATTGAAAACGGAATGAACATTGATGTTAACTGGGCACCTGAGGTGCATAAATATAACGGTTGTTATTATATGCTTGCGACATTTA
>JAGBHX010000085.1 GCA_017935265.1 Clostridia bacterium
CTATGCACAAGAGGTCGACACCGCCGCATACGCTCTTGTTGAAATCGACAAAGACCGCATGAGCATAACTACCTGCCTCGCGGACGGAAAAATTGCAGATAAATTTATGATTGATAAAAATGCCGATGAGATTTCACCCCCTGCATTGCCGCCCGTTTTTGACAAAACACGAATGATGTATAAGGGCTCGATGCCTCAAATCAGCGCAAAAAATCTGGATTGTGAAAAAAGTGACGGCGTATGGTATGCACCCTTTGGTGTCCTTTGCCAATATATCGGTGCAGCGGTAGGCAAGGACAGCACTGCCCTTACAATTGAGATGTTCGGCAAAAAAGCTGTTTTTACAAACGGAAGTCAGATGGCTGCTGTCAACGGCGAAGAGTTTGACCTGCAGACACCTGCCTACATAAAAGCAGGTCAGCTTATGCTCAACGCGAAAAAGGCGGCGGAGATTTTCGGCATCCGCTGTGAGCACATTGAATATAATAACATTCTCGATTTTGAAACCGATATTGAGCGCACACCCCTTTCACAGCACGAATAAAATTATCCCCTTGCGAGCCTGAACTCCGCAAGGGGATTTTTCTGCACAAAATGAGACCCTGCCGCAAAGCAGGGTCTCTTGAATTATTTGGTAATCTCAATTGTACCGAATGTCTGAGCATCTACCCAACCGTCAGCATTTCTTGTGCTGAAGGTTATGTCGTTTTCGCCGAGAACATAGAACTTAACTGCTACGGTCCAGGTCTTGGTTCCGTCTGCGTTAACTGTTGTATATTCGGGATTCTCAGCGAAGGTCCATGTATCTCCGCTGGGATAATTAAAGCGAATCTTGGTAGCATTGCTGTTGGTCACAACCTTAAATGTTACGTAATCATAAATCTTAGCAGAAGCTGACTGAGCTTCAACTGAGAGAATTACGGGAGTTGTGTCAACAACCTTTTCAGTTACGGTAACTGTTGAAATCTTGGCACTTGCATCCTGCCACTCGTTGTTATACTTAGCGCGAACCTTTACCTCGTATTCACCGGCCTTGCTGAAGGCTGAGCCTGTGAGCACCCATGTTTCAACATCATCAACAGTTGAGATAACAATATCATCACTGCGGTTGTAGGTGATAGTTGCACCGCTTGAATATACGAGCTGAAGCTTCTGGGTGCCGACCTGTGTTCTTGCCTTGATAACGGGCTTCTCGCCTGCTTCAACCTTTGCGTCGTAAACAGATTTGAGAGCAACGGGAGTTGCAACATACTCATCAACAACCTCGGTTGTAAGAGTGTATTCTGTTGTTTCCCAACCGTTCACTGTCTTGGCTCTGAGATCGTAGGAGTGAGTTCCCTTTGAAGGCTTGATCTTCATTGTCCAGGTAAGTGTACCGTCTTCGTTTTCAACAACACTGTCTGCTGCTTCACGGTTGTAGGTTCTTGTTGCAATTCCCTCAACGAGCTGAAGCTTAACAACATCCGGTGAGGTCTTTACTGTTACAACTGTTTCCATGCCAACCTGTGAAATATCAGTGATTGAGGCGCTGTAAACAAGCTTTGTTACTCCTGAATAGAGGTTAACTGTTTCACCGTTCAATGTAAACGTATATGCACCTGCGGAAAGGTCTGCACAGGCATCCTCAACATTAAGAACAAGAACACCGTCACCGTCAGTTGTTACTTCAACTGTATTTGTGTTTGTTGCCTTGTCGGTAATTGTGAGGTTGTATGTCTTGTTAGCCTCGCCTGTTGCAATTGCAACAGTATTGCCTGTTGTGGTGAATACGCCGTTTTCATAGCTTGATGTGTCATCGAGGATAAACTCAACATTTGCACCGTCAAGGGTTACTGTGTCAATGTTACTTCCGCCGTCTTCAAATACGTTGTAAACAGAGGTTCCGCCTCCGGCAATGATTGTTGACGGATAGGAGTCAACATTGTAGCATTCCCATACACGGTTGAATACGTTGCCCCATCTGTCAACAAGGTGAACGTAAACATACGAGCCTGTCTTGGGATAGAAGTTTACGCTCCAAGTTGTAATCTGAACAAAACCAAGTTTTTCACTGTTTCCATTAAGATTCAGTGAGTTGCTTCTGTCTGCCAGTGCTGCCGAAACGGTTATTGCCTCACCCTTAACAGATTCAATAATTGCTTCTTTAGCCTTTTCATAATCTTCTGCTTTTGCAAACGATGCTGCTTCAGGTTCATTGGTGGCATCGAACACATACATGAATGAGCCCAGAACACGACCCGTTTCTGAATAAGGATAGTTCCTGTCTTCTACAGGATAAACATTTTCACCTGTTGTGGGGAATTCATGGTTTTGTGCGCCACCGGATGTTCTGAACAAATGGAGCTGGTTGATTTTCTTGTCGATATTAACCTGGTCCATATACATCTGCATATAGTCACCTGATGCATCAAGTGTTCCTTCGTCGCTTTCACCGTTCATTGAATTGTGGTAGCAGATACAGATAGTGATATCGTCAACCTTATCTACTGATGTTCCGTCCTCAAGCTGAGTAATATCATAACTGTACGCATCAAATCTTGCCTGCATATTTGCTATGGTCTGATTTCCAGGCGCTTCAATTTCTGCCTTACTGATGCCTTCGTTTGCAACAGCTGCATCGTCACTTGCTTTGATTGTGTAAACAATCTCGTTCTGTGTGCCCGACGAAGTAAACTCAGGTGTGAGGTAAACAACTGTTTTAGCATTATAGTCATATTTAGTGCCTATTTTTGCTGTGGTGTACTGATTAAACCAAGCGTGATCGAGATCATCTGTTGCTTTAACAGCACTTGTCATATACTTACCGTCAACATAGCCGAAGCTTGATGCATTATCTGTAACCGTTGCCTTGGTGGGATAGGACGATGTGTTTGCCGCAACTGTTGAGGCAACATCTCCGTCACCGATTTCAAGGGCAATTACAGGGTTGGGGCTGTTGGTATAGATATAATAGTCAACAGCCTTCTGCTCCGTGTAGCTCCACTTGCCTGCGTATGTATAGCTTGCGGCAGCGGAAGAGTTCGGAACACCGTAAACAGAGCCGTTAGCGCTGTTTACCGCATCAACGATTGTCTCATCCATAATTTTGCTTACCTTGGATGTAGTTTCATAAAGCTTAACGGTGGGAACATTTTCTTCGCTCTTCTTGTTAGCAGCAAAGTCAAGATCCATATACCTAGCTATTTTTGCAACAGAAGAATTGGCCTGAGGCTGATTAAGTTTTTCTCTCTCATCTTCCTCGTTTGTTTCCATAACCGCCGTACGAAGATTGATGAGAGCATCTTCAGTATAGTGGTTAAGGTTGATGTTCGGAGTTTCCTCAAGCTGCTTTTCAACAAACTCTGTGGTAGTTTCAGATACATTCTTTGTCCACCACATAAGGTTAGCATCGTCCTTAACAAGTTCAGTTACACCGGATACAGATGTTGCCGCAGTTGCGGACTCAACAGGCATGGTACCGCCGGCTTCATCTCGGTATGTGTATACCCATTTGCCGTCCTTGTAGTCAATGCTTTCCAATACGGGGCAGGTCCACAAAGCGTAGATTGTACCGTTTGACGGATTATTCCAATAGTGTTCAGTCGCTGTACCGTCAGCTCTGTAATACTGAGTACCCTGTCCGCCAATTTCCTCAAAATATCCGCCAAATACGAAGCCCTCATATACGGGAAGATCCTCTTTTCCAAGTGACGGCAACAGAGATCCTTGTGTAATTTCTGCTTCGCTTTCACCACCGGTTGCACCCTGCTTATCAAGAGTAATAGTGATATAAGCTGTTTCCCAAACGGCATAAATCGTTTTTGTTGAAACTGTTCCTGTCTGAGAATCATATATTTCATTAAACCAAGCATTAACTGTGCTGGGCATTATAGTATCTTTTACCTGATACGGTGCTTCTTCATCCTCTGCTCCTGTCCAGTCTGGTGCATCTGCCCAACCCTTAAATGTTGAACCTGTCTTTGTGGGAGCGGAAGAATCTTCAATCTTCAACGAAGTGCCACAGGTTACGATAATTTCTGTGGGGTTACCCTGAACACCACCATTAGCATCAAGAATAAGTGTGAAGCTTACGGGAACAAA
>JAGBHX010000086.1 GCA_017935265.1 Clostridia bacterium
AATATCATCAAAGATTTCATCAATTTCTGCTTGTGTAATTTGCGGCCATTGTAATTCTGGGTTAATGTAAACTGAATAAACTGTGCCAGTTAAAAAACGACTATGACGAACACAACGCCCATTTATAATTGATTGACACTTTTCTCCCATATTATTTTTGTGTGTAAATTTTAACGGCCGAATACTTAAAATTTGATATTCTTTGCCATCTATAACGCCAATTAATTGGTAATTAAAATGATATATATTATCAAACTCAGAATAAACAGCCATAGCCACTATATCGCGTCTATGTAATAAATAGCAACGCCAGTCATCCCAGTTTACCATTTTTATTTTGCAACCTCTTTTCTTTTAATCTCGCACGTTGCACCCAATAACTATGCTCTTCATTTTTAGATAAAGCATTGCATTGCTTTCGCAAACATTCATGTCGTCTTAATGTTGTAGCGGTAAGCGAAACCTTATGTAATTTACAATATCCAACTACACGACTTTCTTTGATTTCACTGCCATATAAACCTCTTACCATATTAAAACATCACCCCGTCAAGTGCTGTAATAATATCTTCTAAATCTCCGCAAATATCTTCCATGTCTGAAATTTTATCTTCCATATCTGAGGCTCTCATAGAATTTTGAAGGTTTTCAGGCAAATTGTCTAAGGCATCCTGCTCTTCATCTATAACATATTTAATATCAGATAGGGCGTTTTCAATTGCTCTCTGAATTTTTCTTAATTCACTTCTTCTTGTTTTATTCATAAATACATCTCCTTAATTATTCTTCGTTGGGACTAATACAATAAGCTACAATACCTTGAGATTTTTGTGGTCTAATATACTTAGGAACCAAATCACCGGAATAATAATCAAAAAATTCTATATATATATTCTCCAGTGACTATAACTCCATTATGTGTATTAAAAAACCTAATCTTATCCATATTTTGCTTTGCACATTCAAAGGCTTTTGCCATTTCAAGCCCATTACGATACATTCCAAGACATATTGGATTGTTATGTTTTTTCTTCTTAATGTCACGTATAAACATGTCGGCAGTGTAATAATAATCCGAATCTAAATATGGAAATTCAAAATATTCTTTTTGTATTACAAACACCGAATTTTTTGTAACCTGATAAGTTCTACATTCTGGTTCAAATTTAGAATCAAATAAATATTTATTAATCACTGCTTTACCATAACGGCAAGAAACCAACGGATCAAATTGTTTTGCCATATATAACCTCCTACTCCTATAATATACAAATTTATCCTTACTTTGTAACTATATCACCCCATCAACATTTTGTCAAACGTCTCACATACGGTTTAACGGACTCTACTTCATCATAATTTGCATCATCTAAAATCTTTCTCCTTTCCTTCTCTGTCAGAATTTTTACTACCTTCAACCTGTCTGCAATCACCCACAATCTATCTCCGCTTTCCTTAAATCGATAAAAGCCGCCGTCAGGCAACCTATCGGTAAAACACTTTTTATTAAGCTGCGACACCTCATCGCTATAATCCACATCTGCCACATATTCAACCTCACACCAAACCCTTCTAAAACTCTTTCCTCGTTGAGATTTATATGTACCGTCAGCAGACATAGATAGTTAAAAAGTAAAAATCCCCGTTCTATCGAGAACGGGGATTTTTGGTGCTGGTGACCGGACTTGAACCGGTACGGTGTCGCCACCGAGGGATTTTAAGTCCCTTGCGTCTGCCTATTTCGCCACACCAGCGTGTCAAACGACTTATATATATTATTACATCTGCTTCTAAAAGTCAAGGGGAAAAAGCAAAATTACATAAAAAAACGGCAGCCGTCTGACTGCCGTTTTAACTTTTAATTAAAGACCGAAGATGCCGAGAATGGTTGAAATGATTTTTGAGAAAATATCACCGATGCTTGCAAAAAGGTCACCTGAGAAGAGTGAAGTGAAGAAATTGATAATCTTGTCAAGGAAGCTTTCTTCAGCGGGAGCTTCCTGAGCTTCTGTTGTTGTTTCTTCTTCCTCGGTAACTTCCTCAGTAGAAGGCTCTTCGTTTACAGGAGCGGTGGTTTCTTCAATCTCATATACAACAGATTCTTCAGTTACTGCCTGAGTAGTTGTTGTGGTGGTTGTGGGAGCCATTGTAACAACCTGCTTGGTTGTTCTTGTTGCAGCGTCCTGAGCGGCAACCTTTTCAGCGTAGCTCTTATAAAGAGAGGGAATACCGCTGTTGGCGATAATGCAAAGTGCTACAACACAAATCATTGCAGTGACTGACATAAAAATTCTGCTTTTAACTGTTTTACCCATTTGTGAATCCTCCAAAACTATTATACTGAAAGATTATAACACACTGTTCACAAAAAATCTACACTTTTTATGAATTTTTTTACAATTACTTTCTCGCATCATCATATTTCTTGATTCCGCCGTTTTCGTCATAAAGTCTTGCGGCTTCACGGCAGATATCAAGGCTGAGCTCAAGGCACTCGGGGCTGATGTTATCCCAGGAGTCCTCACGGGTGTGATAGTATGTTTGGGGGTCGTGGCTTACGCCTGTAAAACCGCAGGCGCGAAGACCGTATTTTGTAAATCCGTCAGCATCAACAGCACCGGGATAAAGCTCAGAACGGGGAATATCAACCCCGCAGTTCATACCTGCTTCGTGAAGAAGGTCACCCACAGCCTCATCGCTGTGTACTGTGCCTGTGCAACCGATTGTGTTAATTCTGAACTCTTTAATTTCTCTCATTGTGTCCAATGAAATGAATACGGTTTCAACGTCAAGCATTTCTTGTCTGTGCTTTTTGGCGAAGGCTTTTGCACCGCGCAGACCAGCTTCCTCCGAGCCTGAAAGAAGACAGCAAACCTCTGTGTTTTCAAATCTGAAATCATTTTCAGCCATTTCTTTCATAACTGCCATTGAGATATAGTTTGCGCTGAGGTTGTCGTTTGCACCGTCAACAATAACTCTCCAGTTAATGAAGAACATAATTGCGATAATAAAGGGGATTGTGCAGATGTTAACAATTCCGAGAACCTTCCAGAAGCCCTCAAGAACAACTGCATCAGACATAAGTGATTTAACAAAAATCGCAATGTTAGAGCCGAAGATAATGAACATACCGATAATTGAACCGCCGATTACTGCTGCAAGAGCGGGAAGACCGCCGTGAAGTGAAAAGGTCCATTCGGGTGATGCATCTGTATGACCGCCGAAGATAATACGTCTTTTAACTTCGCCTGAAGGCTTTCTTGTGGCAAAAACGTTTCTTGACACTCTTTTGGGGAAGAGGAAGTCAACAAACTCACCGTAGAAAAGGAACTCAAAAAGGAACATAAGAACAGCAAGAAGGGTAAGCACTGTTCCCAAAACGGGCAAAACAGAGCTCACAGGGCTGAGCCAATAGCATGCAACACCGATAAGAGAAAAAATTGCAGAATAGAAAATGAAGCCCATAAAAGCATGGGGATGCAATGTGAAATCCTCAGAATAAACCTCATCGGCAAATTCAGACAGTTCCTTTTTAAAATAGTCCTGAGCATCTCTTTCAGACTGAGAGCCGGGTGAACGTCTTTTGTATTTCTGACAAACAAATTTAATGCCGTCAATCATATATTTCAATAATTCGGGGGATGTCTTTTTCATAAATTTAACCTACTTTCAAAGCAACATGGCCCCGATTAGGGGGCTATGAAATTATTTGGTTTGGTTGATTTTTGATGTGAGAAGACCGGCGTTGATGATTTCGTTTACGTCGTCCTGCGTAATTTCACCGTCGTGGTTGCAGTCAGCGGCCTCATAAACAGCCTTTGAAACAGTATCCTCAGTAAGGATGCCGTCACAAAGCATCTGAGCAAGAACAACGTCCTGACCGTCTGCAACACCGTCACCGTCAACATCACCGTAAATTACAAGAGTATAAGTTGCAACGACCTTATTGCTTGCAGAATCGTTAACATACACTTTAGTGTCAGTACCGAAGCCGATGCCTGTTTCGTAGCTGATGTCACCGTTTGCGCCGATGAGTTCAATGTAATCTGCTTCAAACTCGTCAGGTGTAAGCTTTTCAATGATGCCGTAAATCAAATCGTTGATTTCGTCAATAACCGTTGTTGATTTTTCAGCTGATTCGATATAAACGTTCATCATTGTCCACACAGCAAACATTGTGGTGTCTTCTGCTTTAACAGTTGTTTCGGTAACACCTGCTGTGGCATTTTTATCCTCAGACCAGCCTGAGAAGGTATAACCCGTTTTAGCAAAGCCTTCATCAGAAGGAAGCGTAACCGTAGTGTCAACTGCATATTTTTCAGCTTCGGGAGCAGTACCTGTTGCGCCGTTGATATCAAAGGAATAAAGAGCATAAGCTTTGCTTGTTGTGCCGTAGAAGGTCATTGACTCAGTACCCATTGTCTCGGGGAACGCAGGTGACCAGCCGCTGAACTTGTAGTCTTCAGCAACAGTAGGAACGGGTGCTGTGATTTCTTCACCGCATTTTGCAGAAATAACCCATTGAGTCATTTCAACACCGTCAAGTACAAACTTATAAGTGTAAGTGTTTGCTGTGAAAATACCGTTAACCTTAACGTTTCTCTGAGGCATTGTTGAGGGAATTGCTGTCCAGCCTGAGAAGGTGTAGCCGGGCTTTTCGGGTGCGGGGAGGGGAGTGATTGTTTCACCGTAGCCGTAGGTTTCGGTTTTGTATTCAACACCGTCTACGTAGTATGTGATTGTATAAGGATTACCGGTGAATGTACCGTAAATTGTTACGTTTTCAGCAGGCATTGTTGAAGGAACATTCTGCCAGCCTGAGAAGGTGTAGCCGTTTTTAACGGGAGGAGCAATCGCTGTAATTGTTTCACCGTAAGCCTTTTCTTGTGTTGTGTAAAGAACACCGTCAACATAGTAGTAAATTGAATATGTGTTTACGTCATAATAGCCTTTGATTGTGATATTTTCTGCAGGCATGGTTGAAGGAACGTTCTGCCAGCCTGAGAAGGTATAACCAGCTTTCTCGGGAGCAGTTACTGCAGTGATTTCATCACCGTAGCTGTAGGTTTGTGTTGTGAATTCTTCATCGTCAATCAGATATGTTACTGCGTAATCATTAACAGTAAATGTTCCGTTAACCGTAACATTGTCAGCAGGCATTGTTGAAGGAATTTCACTCCAGCCTGAGAAGGTGTAGCCAGTTTTAACGGGAGGCTCAACAGGTGTTACAGCTGCGCCGAAATCATAGTTTTCAGTTACGTAGAACTCACCGTCAACATAATATGTGATTGCGTAGTTGCCGACTGTCCACTTAGCGTAAAGAGTGTGATCTGCTGCTGTTTCAACGATTGTTTTTCTGTTAACGGCCTTTGTAAGACCCTCGTCGAGATACCAACCGCCGAATACATAGCCCTCAAGAGTGGGGGTGGGGAGTACACCGTAAACTGAACCGTAGGTTACTTCAACTGACTCAGTGTCAAGCTCGCCGCCGTTTGCTTCAAGGGTTACGTTGAAGTTTATAACAGTCCATGTAGCCTTGAAAATAACATTATCGGGAGCTTCCCATGTAAATCTTCCGCCGGGAACCTGTAAGCCTAAATCAACACCGTTGACTGTTGTTGCCTGCCAGCCTGCAAATGCATAGCCTTCCTTCGTGGGTGTTTTCATCGGAATATCAAAGAAGTCATTATATTTGCAGCTGAAGGTAGAGAGATTAAAGTCTGTGCCTCCGTCGAGGTCAACAATAGCTGTGTATGTGTTTGCTTCAAACTGTGCCGAGAAGGTACCTGCCTCCGTGAACTCCCATTTAACAGTTGAGCCTGCGGGATATACTCCGCCGGTGAGGTCAAAATACCAGCCTGTGAAGGTATAGCCTTCAACGGTGGGAGCATTAAGCGGAAGATTATAATCCGCGTTTAATGTTGCAACGTTACCGGTACCGCCGATCGGGCTGTAGTCAATATCCCAGGAGTTCAAAGTAACTGCATATGTATTGGGAATATAGTAGAAATTAAATGTGCAGCTTTCAAAGGTTGTCATTATGCTTGCGAATGAGTCAGTGCCTGTTTTGGCAACTGTTGAGTCTACAACACATTCCCAGGTGTTGTTGTAGTTGTAACCTTCAAGCTCATCAGCAGTGAATACAATTGTGTCAGTAATGGTGAATTCTGAAGTTGCTGTTTCAACCACAGCTCCTGATTTTGCATCAACGTAATTTACTGTTGCAGAGCCTTTTTTAAGCTTAACATCAGCGTTTTTGCTCATGATGCTGTTGGTTGCATTTGTAACTGCGGACTGTGTTGCTGTGGGGTTGCCGAGCACAAGTGCAGTTTCTTTAAGGGTTTTCATAAAATCATCATAGTCAGCTGAATTTTCAAACCATTCGCGCTGATATGCGTTGCCGATTGCGTTGTTATATTGTTGACGGAGAGAGGCTTTATCAACATAGTTGAGATTGAGTTTAACTGTACCTGCTACTCTGTCGTGACGGCTCGATTTGTATCCGTACAAGTGACCCACAATATCAATTGAAGGAACGGAGGTATCAATGGCAACGTCAATGTCCTTATCAGGGTCAGTATTATCGGAAACGAACAAACGCTGACCTCCGAGAGTGTTAGCGGCTACACCTGAAAGTGCATATAACTGCTTACTTCCGAAGTTGAGATACTGAATTGTACTGCCGTCAGTTGAGTCACATGAGTTTGCGCTGTTCATATCAAGACCGACCATAAGACCGGGAATCTGATTGAAGTTTGTATAACGGCTGGTGTCGATTGTAAGAGTACCTGATGAGCCCTGAGGATAAACGTCAACCGAGCCGCCGCTTGAATCATCACTTGCAGTGCTCATACCTGTGCCTGTAATTGTGATATTACCGACACCGGAGGCATTTGTTATCGCTTCACCGCCGTAAGGAGCAAATCTGTAGGCTGCTGAACCGCCTGATACAGAGTGCACACCTGAAAGCCATACTGTACCTGTGATGTCCATTGCTGAGTGAAGCCAGCCTGCAGCCTTTTTAGTGTTAGCGTAACCGCCTGCTGCGGCAACTGAGCTTGTGCCTGAAAGGGGAGCGTAGATGTATGAATAAGCTTTTGATTCAAAATCCTGACCGTTTACTTTGTAGTTTGCTACCCATTCAAGAGTTGCACTGCCGCCTGAAGCAAGAGCAGAAACAAGAGAACCGCCTGTAACAGTAGCGGCAACCTCTTCACCGCTGAGCTTATCTACTGTGTAGTCAAGTTTATTTAATGTTGAGCCGTCGATAACGGAGAAGCCAATTGAAAGGTCTGTTGCACCTGCACGGTGGAAGTAAACGTTACCCGTTGTTGAAATGTCAGATTTCAAGGCACCGTCCTCTTCGTTATTGCGGTCAACATAATACTGGAATGTTGTTAAATCCGACGGATTAAGATAGATTGTTTCCGGAACATAGAAGTTTGTGAATATAACGTCTTCGTTCTTTTCGAGAGTTACGTCAATAACAATCTTTTCTGCATTGGCAATCTGAGCCTGAGTAACTGTGAAGGGAATGGGGTCGGTTGTGAGGAAGCCGGGTCTTGATGCAACATATGTATAATCGCCTGCTTCAAGGACATAAACCTGATTGTTTGCAGGGGACATAAGAACGCCGTTTGCATCATAGACTCTTAATTTTGTATCTGTTGAGGGAGTGTTAAATTCAACTGTTGAAATCTTGCTTTCGGTTTTTGAAAGAAGTACGGGCTGGAGATATGTAATACCGCCGCGGCCTGTGAGGAAAATACGGATATAGCTGTTGATCTGGCTTTCGTATTGGTTAAGATCAAAGATTACCTCATCAAATTCTTCTGACTGATTGAGGCTTACTGTGTCAAGAATAACACCGTCAGCAACAATTTTTACTTTCTGTGTGTTATTAACTTTGAGCACAAATTGATCTGTTTCTTCGTCAAAATCAAAATAGCTTACTGAAGGATAATCACCGGAAGCCGAGAAGCCGTCACCGAGCTCATAGGGATTTTTTGAATTAATTGAGCTTGCGAGAAATTCACCGTTAGTCATACTCTTGAGAAGGTTACCGGTGTAGCCGTACCAGGGATTAACTGCATCGGGATATTCTCTGCCGTAAAACTCCTTGTCCTCCTGTGACCATGCGTTACCGTCGTTAACAAGGAAGTACTGAGCATTTTTGTTGATGTCGGATTCCTCGTGAGAGTCGTCTTCACAGAAGCCGTACATATTGATTCCCTGAGGAGCAAGCTTTTTAAGGCTGGCATCATATACATAGAAACGGTCATTTCTTGTACGGTTATCTGATGTGTTAACAAGCTCAATGCCGATAACGCCTCTTTTAACCTGCTGACCTGTTACGTTGGTATGATTCCATTTAGCATCTTTTTCTGTATAAGTTGTTCTGTTGGGGCAGAACTCTTCGAAAATTCCAACGAAATCATTTACCCAAGACTCAGTATAAACGCTTGGATCTCCGTTGCCGTCAGTCCACTCACCAACATGGTTAATTCTTGAAAATGCCCCTGCTTCATATGCTTCTCTGACTGTGCTCTCGGGCCAGGTTGCAGATCGGTTGGCACCGTGACCGAACGAAACATTGTAGGTGTTTACGTGACATTTGTTTGATGTAAGTGCGTTTGCTTCGTTGCCGAGAGGGATATTGAACATACCTCTTTTGGCATCAACAAGAGCCTGAGGTCTGTCACCGTAGGTGCCTACCTGCTGACCGTTGATAATGTTGTGATAGTCACCGGTTGAAATTTCGTCAACGTTACCGTGAACGAAGGACTGATAGCCGTAAAGAGTACATCTGGTCTGGTCTTCTGTCCAACCGCAGGAAACACCGTTGACACCTGTCACACCTGTGACAACATCGTTGTGTCTGATGTTATAACCGTTAACAGTACCGTGGTCTGTCAGTGCAAAAGCCTCAAAACCTGACATATAGTGGTACCATATTGTATCGTTGAGTTCAATATCACCGTCACTTCTGACCGTGTGAACGTGTGTGGATGCTTTAAATGCATGAAGGGTACCGTTATCCCACTCAATATTCTCATATGGGTTATCTACGATTGTAAAATCATAGTCACCGATAATGTTCTTGCTCTCAGCATAAGCTGAAAAGCTGACACTGAACATTGAGACAATGAGGATGACAGCTAAAATGCAGGAAAAAGCTTTGATTACTTTTTTCATTTTAACACTCCTTTGGTTAGTTTGTATATTTCAACTAACATATTATAATTCTTTTTAAGTCAAAATTCAATTATTATCAGCCAAAAACATAAAATACGTTACAATTACTAATTTTTATATTTAAATATTGTATAATTTTTCTTGCAAACTTTTGAAAGATATTATATACTTATGAAAGAAAATTAAGGGAGAATTTTTTTATGTTTAACTCATTTAAAGCTATGTACTTTGACTCGCTTCCCGATAAAATTATGAACATACTTCCGGGTCTGCTGTGGTCTGTTGCCATAGTAATAGTCGGTGTATGGCTCGGAAGGCTTGCGGGAAAGCTTGTTATCAAAATCCTTGTTAAACGCAATGTTGATAAATCAGTTCATCATTTTCTCAGCAGGTTTACCGATATTTTTATAAGAATTGTTTTTGTTGTTATGGCTCTCTCAAACCTCGGCTTTGACATCAGCTCCTTTGTTGCGGCCCTTGGCGCAGCAGGTATAACTGCAGGTCTCGGTCTTAAAGACAGCATTTCGCAGTTTGCAAGCGGTATCCAGATTCTTTTTAACAAGCCCTTCAACAGCGGTGATTTTGTTGAGATAGACGGTCTTATGGGAACTGTTCAGGACATCAGATTTATGAACACATCGCTTATTACTATTGATAATAAAAAAATCATAATTCCCAACAATCATATCACTGCCAACGACCTTATTAACTATTCGTCTCAGCCCACAAGAAGAATTGACCTTGTTTATTCCGTCAGCTATTCTCAGGATATAAACAAAGCAAAGGAAGTTCTTGCCAAAACAGCTGCAGAAAACGAATTTGTTCTCAAAGACCCTGCCGCTTATGTTGGTGTCAAGGAGCACGGAAGTCACAGTATTAAACTTGTTTGTCAGGTGTGGTGTAACGGTAAGGATTACTGGAACACTTTTTATTCTATGCAGGAAGCCGTAAAGCATAATTTTGATGCTCACGGTATTGAAATTCCGTTTGAACAGCTTGATGTTCACATTAAAGAAAGGTAATTTTATGACTGATTTACTTGTTAAGCTGTTTGTTAAAAACAGCGAAGATATTAAAAATCCCAAGGTAAGAACTGATTACGGTATCCTCAGCGGGGTTGTAGGAATTGTTGTAAATGTAATTATCTGCCTGGTTAAATTTGTTATAGGTTATCTTACAGGCAGTATAGCCATAACTGCAGATGCAATAAACAATCTCTCTGATGCAGGCTCGTCTGCCGTAACCCTGTTCGGCTTCAAAATTTCCAACAAGCCTGCCGATAAAGAGCATCCCTTCGGCCACGGAAGAGTTGAATACATAACCTCACTAATTGTTTCGTTTATTGTTCTTTTTATGAGCTTTGAGCTGGCAGTATCATCTGTTGAAAAAATAATGAATCCGCAAGCGGTTAAGTATTCAACCGTTTCGGCGATAATTCTCGCAGTGTCAATTCTCGGCAAGCTGTGGCTTGCACTGTTTAACAGAAAATTAGGTAAAAAGATTGATTCTTCTGCTATGACTGCTGTTGTTAAGGACAGTATCGGTGATATTGCCGCCACAACCGCCACATTGATTGCGCTTGTTATTTCAAGGTTTATTGATACTCCCATTGACGGATATCTCGGTGTGTTTGTGTCGCTGTTTGTTTTCTGGGCTGGCTTCAGCATCCTTCGTGAAGCTACGGGTACACTGCTGGGAAAGCCTCCTACGAGGGAATTTGTTGATGAGCTTCAGAATGAAATTTTAGCTTATGAAGGGGTAATGGGTATACACGACCTGATGCTTCACGATTACGGCCCCGGCAGATTGTTCGGCAGTGTTCACGTTGAGGTGTCGGGTGATGTGGATATCAACATATCGCACGATCTGATTGATAACATAGAAAAAGAGATTTTTGAAAAAATGGGTGTTTTGCTTGTAATTCATATGGACCCTCTTGAAGTGAATGCCGAAAAGGTAAATAATCTGCGCGAGACCGTGCTGTCAATCGTTAATCAGGTTAACTCCGAATATTCTATTCACGATTTCAGAATGGTCGAAAGCCCGTCGCACACTAATCTTATTTTTGACCTTGTTATACCGTACGGTCATAAGCAATCGAGGCAGGAAATTGCAGATATTGTGGCAGATGAAGTCAAAAAATACAACCCTATGTATTGTTGTGTCATCACAGTTGAGCACAGCTTTGTGTAAACTGAACAAAATTGACACTAAATATTCTTCAAAAATTTAAACGACAAAAATCGCGTTTTGGCTTTTCAAACAGCGTTTTTTATAGTATTATAAAATATATCATTTATTATTAAATTAAAGGTGGTACTAAAGATGAGTGATAACAAAGTGCTTGAAGAGCAGATGCTCAGCGTTCCTGTAGGTCAGTTAGGTATTATTGCATTGCCCGGCTGTGAAGAAATGGCTCAGAGCATCGATAAGTATATCGTTGAATGGCGCAAGGAAAGAGCAATTATGGAGAGAGATCCTCTTGCATTTGCAGGCTATGAAAAGGATTCTTATATAATTGACATCTCTTTCCCCAGATTCGGCTCAGGCGAGGGTAAGGCCAGCCTTAACCATACCGTCAGAGGCTATGACATATTTATTCTTTGTGATTGCTTTAATTACGGTGTTAAGTACAAGATGTACGGCATGGAAGTTCCGATGAGTCCTGACGAGCATTTTGCCAACCTCAAAAGAGCTATCAGCGCAATTGAAGGTAAAGCACGCCGCATTACTGTTTTGATGCCGATGCTTTATGAAGGCAGACAGCACAAGCGCTCAAGCCGTGAATCTCTTGACTGTGCTCAGGCACTTCAGGAACTTTGCAACATGGGCGTAGACAATATTCTTACTTTTGACGCACATGACCCCAGAGTTCAGAATGCAATTCCTCTCAAGGGCTTTGAGTGCATCCAGCCTTCTTATCAGCTTATCAAGGCTATGGTTAAGAATATTCCCGACATTAAGATTGATAAAGACCATCTTATGATAATTTCTCCCGATGAAGGCGGTATGGGCAGATGTATCTATTTCTCAAACATTCTCGGCGTTGAGCTCGGTATGTTCTATAAGAGAAGAGATTTCTCCCGCATCGTTGACGGCAGAAACCCGATCATTGCTCACGAATTCCTTGGTGACAGCGTTGAAGGAATGGATGTTGTTATTGTTGACGATATGATTTCTTCAGGTGAATCAATGATTGAGGTTGCAAGCAAATTGAGAGAGCTTGGCGCAAAGCGCATTTTCCTTGTTGCTACCTTCGGTCTTTTCTGTAACGGCCTTGAGGTCTTTGACCAGGCTTATGCAGACGGCATTTTTGACAAGGTTTTCACAACTAACCTTATTTACAGAACTAAGGAGCTCAGAGAAAGAGATTGGTATTGCGAGGTAAACACCTACAAATATATTGCTCTTTTCACAGACACACTTAATCACGATATGTCTGTCTGCAAGCTTCTTGCACCTGCCGATAAAATTCACGCTTTGCTTGATAAGTATAACGCAGGTCAGTTATAATATTTACAGTCAGACTGTTACAGCATTGAGGAGCGCCCGGGCGTTTCTCAATGCTTAGTGCTTTAATAAAGGAGTTAAAATAATGGCTAAAGATTTAGCAAAAATCTACGACCCGAAAGAGGTTGAAGATAAAACATATGCCTTTTGGCTCAAAAATAAATATTTTGCGGCAAAATGCGATAAGGACCTGAAGCCCTACACAATTGTTATGCCGCCCCCCAATATCACAGGTCAGCTTCATATGGGCCATGCCCTTGATAACACCTTGCAGGATGCCATTATCCGTTGGCGCAGAATGCAGGGTTACGATGCTTTATGGCTTCCCGGAACTGACCACGCTTCAATTGCAACAGAAGCGAAAATTGTTGAAGCTATGAAAAAAGAAGGCGTAACCAAAGAGGATTTGGGTCGCGACGGCTTCCTTGAAAGAGCCTGGGCATGGAAGGCTCAGTACGGCGGAAGAATTATTGAACAGCTCAAAAAGCTGGGATCTTCCTGCGATTGGGACAGAGAGCGTTTTACCCTTGATGAAGGCTGTAACAAAGCAGTTAACGAGGTTTTTGTCCGCCTTTATGAAAAAGGACTTATCTACAGAGGTGAAAGAATAGTAAACTGGTGTCCTGTTTGCCTTACTTCAATTTCTGATGCAGAGGTTGAATATGAAGAGCAGGCCGGCTCATTCTGGCACCTTCGCTATCCTTTTGCAGACGGTAGCGGTTATCTTGAAGTGGCAACAACTCGTCCCGAAACAATGCTCGGTGACACGGCCGTTGCCGTTCATCCTGCTGATGAAAGATATAAGGATATGGTTGGCAAGATGCTTGTTCTTCCTCTTGTTTACCGTGAAATTCCCGTTGTTGCGGATGAATATGTTGAAATGGATTTCGGAACAGGCTGTGTTAAAATCACACCTGCTCACGACCCCAACGACTTTGAAGTAGGTCTTCGTCACGACCTTCCCGTTATCGATACCTTCACTGACGATGCACATATCGTTGAGGGCTACGGAAGATATTCGGGTATGGACAGATTGCAGGCAAGAAAAGCAATTGTTGAAGATCTTGAAAAAGAGGGCGCTCTTGTTAAAACAGAGGCTTATTCTCATAATGTAGGCACCTGCTACAGATGCCATTCAACTATTGAGCCCAAGGTATCAAAGCAGTGGTTCGTAAAAATGGAGCCTCTTGCAAAGCCCGCGATTGAAGCAGTAAGAAACGGCGAAACAAAGTTCGTTCCCGAAAGATTTGATAAGATCTATTATCACTGGA
>JAGBHX010000087.1 GCA_017935265.1 Clostridia bacterium
CAATTCTTTTGCTGTAATCAAGAGAATTATTGTATCACTGGTCAAAGCATATTTTGCACATTCTTTAGCTGAATCAGCAGTAAAGTCAGGTCCAATAACCATAAACACGGAAACAGGTTTTGTTGAGTTGGTTATATATCTGTCAAACTGCTTAATATGGTCAGCCAAAGACACAGACGTTTCCTTAGATTTGTTATCCCACATTATGAGTTTATCATTGAACGAAAGCATTCCGTCAGGATGCTCTGTTCCGCTCATAATCAAAGGTTTTATTTTAAATATTTTTTCGAATATATAGTTGGTTGCTGATTCAAATTTATGTTCACATTCCAAGTCTTTTGATATAACGCCTTGCTGATGAAGAACCTGCAAATTCCTTGATGCCAAATCATTGAAATAATGATAGTACAACTCTCTTTCATCTTCTTCAGAAACTTCTATCTGCTTTATTTCATCATAGTAAGAAATTATACGGTTTATCAATTCGGGCTTCGTTCCATAAGAGGTAAGACCTAATGTCCCACACCATTCGGACAAAGAGCCCTTATCCAAACCGTCATTAGCTGAAAATCCGCCGATAAGCTGATGCGCTGTAAGATTTTTTACAACCATTTCTTTCAACTCGGTGAGATTTGGATTGCTGGGTATTCTAACTTTACCCTTAGTCAACATATCAATGAGATATTTTTTACTCTTAACATATTTGCTTTCAATCAAAGAGAGGAAAGATGACTCTTTTATATCTATGTTAAATATGTTTCTCAAACAACCTGCAACTTCCTCAGGAATAACATCATAGTCAACACCACTTGAATCTCTGACAGGAACGATAAGTCCTTTGGACTGCAGTAATCTTCTTACATCTGAAATCTCATCTCTTGAATGAACGATGTTATTTATTGTTGGGAACTTTCCTATCTGAGCCTCTAAAATTTGGTGATGCTTTTCTGTTATACCCATTCTTTTGCGAATTTTATTGATAAGGTTTTGTTCATCAACCGAAACATCATCATTGTTATCCCAAGCAGCATCAACAACATATTTATAAAAATCAATATCCTCTATTTCAGAGTCAAGTGCAAATTCATTTGCAAGGTCTATTATATCCTGCTCATAATCTACAACCTTGTCTTCTGTTACATTAAGTGTTTCAGTAAAATCATCGCAGTTCAAAAGAATACTTTTTATTATAATGCTGAACAAAATTCTGTTATTTCTGTTGGGGTTAAGTTCAAAAAATTCAACAACGTTTCTGATGTTTTCCTCATTAGAATATTGAGGAGCCGTTTTTACAACTGCGGCTTTCAATTCATCAAAGCTCAGCCTTTTGTAATCAATTACATATTCATTCGCTACTCTTTTTAAATCTGTAAAGGTCGAAACATTTGCAACGCAGTCTTTAAATTTCATAAAACATCCTCATCTTTCTTTGTTTTGAATATAATAACATCTTTTTTATTTCAACGTAACAATGCTCACACCGTCTTCGCCTTCGCCGAAGGTGCCGAGGCGGTGGGTTTTGACATAGGGGCTCTTTTTGAGGTATTCCCTTACGGCTGTTCTCAGCGCACCTGTACCCTTACCGTGAATAATGGTAAATTCATTAAGCCCTGTGCGAAGTGCGCTGTCCATAAATCTGTCGAGAGTCATCAGACATTCTTCAACGGTCATACCTCTCAGGTCAAGTCGGGTATCGGCCGATATATTCATTCGGCTGTCCATTTTGCTGCCGTGAGTTGCCTTTGGTTTCTGAATTTTAGGCTTGTTTGATTTTTCAAGAAGTCTGAGGTTTGAAATCTGTGTTCTTGTTTTGATTGCGCCCATCTGCACCTCGGCGACGCCCTTTTTGGTGTTAGCCGAAACAACAGTCGCTTCTGCGCCGATGTCGGCAAGAATTACGCTGTCGCCCTGCTTTAATTCCCTTGGCAAAACATAATTCTCATCTGCATCAAATGTTCCGATAACAGGGTCAGCGGCGGCATCAATCGCACCCACTCCCCTTTTGACGGCTGCCCTTGCGCGGCGAGCCATTTCGGCAGCATCCTTTTGCTTGGCCTGCTCTTTTTTAAGGCGTTCAAGCTCATCAAGGAGTGCATATGCCTCGCGTTTGGCCTGCTCGGTGATTTTAATTGCCTGAGCCTTTGCCTTTTCCATCTCTTTTTCACGAAGAGTCTGAATTTCAGCCTTCATCTGCTTGGCTTTTTCAATCTGTGCCTGAGCCTCGCGTTTCATTTCTTCAGCTTCTGCCCTGCCCTTTTCCATATGGCGGCGGCTTTCTTCAAGCTTATCCACCACGTCTTCAAATCGGGCATTTTCTGTGGAAACAAGATTTTTCGCGGTGTCAACAATTTCCTCGGGAAGACCCAGCCTTTGAGAAATTGCAAAAGCATTTGACCTGCCGGGAACACCGATTAAAAGCTTATACGTAGGCTTAAGTGTTGAAACATCAAACTCACAGCTGCCGTTGATTACGCCCTCGGTCTGCAAAGCATAGGCTTTGAGCTCGGCATAGTGGGTTGTGGCGGCAATTTTAGCCCCCTGACGGCGGAGCTTTTCGAGAATTGAAACGGCAAGTGCCGCACCCTCAACAGGGTCGGTGCCTGCGCCAAGCTCATCAATGAGAACAAGACTGCCTTCTTCTGCCACCTTTAATATTTCAATAATATTCGTCATATGTGACGAGAAGGTTGAAAGGGATTGCTCGATGCTCTGCTCGTCACCGATGTCGGCAAGCACATTTTCAAAAACCGAAATTCTGCTTCTGTCATCAACAGGGAGCATAAGACCGCACATTGCCATAAGTGAAAGAAGACCGATTGTTTTGATAGATACGGTTTTACCGCCTGTATTGGGGCCGGTAATCACAAGAGTGTCAAAATCCTCACCCAATTTAATGTCAACAGGCACAACCTTTTTAGGGTCAATAAGCGGATGCCTTGCACGGCGCAATTCAATTATTCCCTCGTTGTTGAGCGCAGGTGCCGACGCCTTCATTGCATAGGCCAACTGAGCCTTACCGAAAATGAGATTGAGCTCAACTGCACATTCGTAGCTTGACTTGATTGTATCGGCAAATGAGCCTGCCTGAGCAGAAAGCTCGGCAATAATTCTGTCGATTTCATCCTGCTCCTGATTTTGAAGAAGTCGGATTTTATTGTTGGCTTCAACCACACCCATAGGCTCAACAAAAACAGTTGCGCCCGACGAGGATGTGTCGTGAACAAGTCCGGGCACGTCTGCACGGTGCTCACTTTTAACAGGAACAACAAATCTGCCGTTGCGCATTGTGATTATGTTATCCTGCAGATATTTTGAATAATTTGTGTTTCGCGTTATTTTGCCAAGCTGTTCCCTCACGTGAGATTCCTGAGCTCTGATTTTTCTTCTGATGCTTGCAAGCTCGGGAGAAGCGTTGTCGGCAATTTCTTCTTCCGAAATAATTGCATTTTTGATAGAATCTTCAAGATACCTGTTAGGCGAAAGAGAGTTGAACAATGTATCAAGGCAGGTTTCAACACCTGAGCAGGTGCTCCTCCACTGAGTGATTGTTCTGATAACGTGAAGCACGCTTGCAATATCGAGCAATTCCCTCAAAGAAAGAGAGCTGCCTGCGTCTGCTCTGTAAAGAGCATTGATAACGTTCACAAGTCCGCCGAATGCAGGGCCGCCGAATCGGGCAAGGAGCATATGGGCGTCTTTGGTCTGATTGAGCAAGGCCTGAGCCAGAGGAAGTGACGGCTCGGGCTTGAGCTCACGGGCAAGAATACGGGCATCTTCACACGAAACATGAGAAGCCAGCATTTCAAGCACCTTATCAAGTTCAAGAGATAAATAATGTCTGTTCATAATTTTTGTCCTATGTAATACTCTTGTAAAAATCAAGAGTTTTGTATTTTCTGTTAGTTTGGTTTAAGAGATATTTTTCACAAACATCGGAAAGTATGGGATAATTTTCTTCGCCGAGAGAAAACGAAAACAGCTTTTCGGGCTGTGAATAGCAGATGTATCTCATCGCAGTTACAACACTCAGGGGCAACTCCTCGCAAGGCACGTCACCCACACATTCCGAGCAATACAGATGTCCGTCATAAGTGCCGAAATACATAACATCGTCTTCAAATTTTCCGCAGCCGTCGCAGGCAATCAAATCAGGCATATAGCCCGCAAGAGAAAGCGTGCGAAGCTCGGCAATAGCCTTGAGCTGAAGCTCGGGGCGTTTATTTTTGCTCAGCATATAAAGGCAGTTGAGAGTAAGTCGCAGAAACTCAGCGGCATCACTTTCCTGGGGAGCAAGCTCGTACTGAAGCTCACAGAAATACTGAGCCAAAGCCAGCTTGCCGATGTCATTTCTCAAATCAAAAAATATTTCTTTTGTCTGAATTTCATCAATAACGTAAGCATCTTTGCCGCGGTAAATGGAAAAATCCGCATAAGAAAACATCTGACTTCCGCATTGGGTGCGGCTTTTGAGCCGTTGCGCCCCTCTGACAAAAGCCCTGAGCACACCGTAATCCTTGGTGAGCACGGTCACAAGGCGGTCATCACCGCTTGTTTTGTGCTCCTTGATTATCAGCCCTTCTGTGTTCATTCGCATTTTTCACATTCTCCTGCACGCTGTTAGTTGCTTTGTATTGAAGATAGTCACTGATTTTTCCGCTTTGGGCAAATTTATCCCAAGCGGCAAGATTTTTATAATCCATCAAAATCCCTCCGCAAATATTATTTGCAAAGGGATGCAGTTTTTGTTATGAAAATTTTGTCAATCAATCCAAACCGAAGTTGTGGATAAGTCCCTCGCGGTTTCTCCAGCCTTCCTTAACCTTTACCCAGCATCTGAGATTGATTCTGCATTGGAAAAACTTTTCCATATCTTCCCTTGCACGGGTGGAAACCTTTTTGAGCATCGCTCCGCCCTTGCCGATGATAATTCCCTTGTGGCTCTCGCGCTCACAGTAAATTACGGCTTCAATGTCAAGAATGTCGCTGTCTTCGCGTTCACGCATTTTTTCAATGCTGACGGCTGTACCGTGGGGAATTTCTTTATCAAGGGAGCGAAGAAGCTTTTCGCGGATAATTTCACCTGCAATAACTCTTTCGGGCTGGTCGGTGAGAGTGTCCTCAGGGAAGAAGAAAACACTTTCAAACGCGAGCTTTGAAAGCTCCTCTTCAAGCTCTGCCATATTGATGCCTCTAAGGGCTGAAACGGGAACAATCGCCTCAAAGGGATAAAGCTGAGAGAATTTGAGAATTCTTTCCATAAGCTGTTCCTTTTCGGGGATTGTGTCAACCTTGTTGATTGCAAGCACAACGGGAAGCTTTTCTTTTTTGAACTTTTCAAGAAGCTCCTGCTCGGCAGGGCGCAGCTCACCCTCAGGCTCGGTTACAAAAAGCACCGCATCAACGCCTGAAATGCTGTCGCCAACCGCTTTAATCATCTTTTCGCCAAGCTTGTTTTTGGGCTTGTGAAAGCCGGGGGTGTCAGTGAAAACAAGCTGAGTATCGTCCTTGGTGAGCACACCCATAATTTTGGTTCGTGTGGTCTGGGGCTTGTCAGATACAATGGCAATTTTCTGCCCTAACATTCTGTTGAGAATTGACGACTTGCCAACGTTGGGGCAGCCGACGATTGCTATAAAAGCGGTTTTAGTCATTCTTTTTACCTCTTAGAAAATTGTAGATTTTTTTAGGTCCTGCAAAAATGAACACTGCGTCCAAGGCAAGGCTCAAAGCAAGAACGGCGATATACAGCGGATTTGCAGCAAAATATGCAAACAGCTTTTGGAAAGCAAGGGGTTGAAGCAAAATAACAACACCCACAAGCACCGAAAAAATTGCAAGCACAAGCACACCGCCTGCCGCCGTATCCTTTGCGATTTTAACGAATTTATCCCGTTCAAGGGTTGCCGCATTGGCGGCATTTTCAATTCCGGAATTTAAAAGCTCACCTGCCATAACAAGTGATGACATCATAAGTAAAACGGCAAATTCAGCTCTGCTCACTTCAAAAAAATCGTACCGCAGGGGAAAAAACATCATATACACAAAAATGCTCATATGAAACCTGAAATTTCTCTCGTTCACAATGCCGTAAGCTATTCCTTTGAAGGCATAACCGAAGCCCTTTATAAAAGCTTTCATATTATTCCTCGTCCATATAATAACTGCTGTTGCGCTTGAGACCGAGCTGAGTGAGAATTGTTTCTTCTTTTTCTCTCATTCTCACCTGCTCAATGCCGCCTGCCTCGTGGTCATAGCCGAGAAGATGAAGCATTGAATGAACGGTAAGAAAACCGATTTCACGCTGAAGTGAATGTCCGTATGTTTTAGCCTGTTCAATGGCGTGCTCAACAGAAATAACTATGTCACCAAGCATTTTTGCGCCGGTGGAATAGTTTATGTCATAAACACCGTCTTCACCCAAGGGGAAAGAAAGTACATCGGTGCTTCGGTCAACATTTCTGTATTGAAGGTTAAGAGCGTGAATTTCTTCATCGTCAACAAAACGCACGCTTACCTCAACCGAGCCGTCAAAGCCCTCGTTGACAAGCACGGCATTACAGCAACGGCGGATGAGAAGTCTGATTCCCGTGGGAACCTTAACTGCCTTCTGGTCGTCTGAAATTACAACTTTGATTTTGTCACTCATTTTCTTCTTTTAACCTCCTCATATTTTTCATAAGCCTTGATAATATCCTGAACAAGGCGGTGTCTTACAACATCCTTTTCGGTGAAATGGATTGTTTCAATATCATCAATATTTTTGAGAATTTTGCTGGCTTCAACGAGGCCTGAACGCTTGCCGTCAGGCAGGTCAATCTGGGTAACGTCACCGGTGACAACCATTTTGGAATTGAAGCCCAGACGTGTCAAAAACATTTTCATCTGTTCGGGGGTGGTGTTCTGTGCTTCGTCAAGAATTATGAAGCTGTCATCAAGAGTTCTGCCTCGCATATACGCAAGGGGAGCCACCTCAATATTTCCCCTTTCCTGATAGCGCTGAAAATTCTCGGCACCCAGCATATCAAAAAGTGCATCGTAAAGCGGGCGGAGATAAGGGTCAACCTTCTGCTGCAAATCACCGGGCAAAAAGCCTAACTTTTCACCTGCTTCAACAGCAGGTCTGGTGAGAATAATTCTGTTGATTTCCTTTGCTCTGAAAGCGTTGACTGCCATGGCAACCGCAAGGTAGGTTTTGCCCGTGCCTGCAGGGCCGATGCCGAAAACGATTGTTTTTTCTTTGATTGCGTCAACATATTTTTCCTGACCGAGAGTTTTGGGCTTGACGGGTCTGCCCTTGGAGGTGATGCAGATGCAGTTGTTTGCCATTGCGGCAAGCTTGTCTTCACTGCCGTCGTCCACGAGATTCATCACATAGCGTACATTCTGCTCGCTCAGGCCCTCGCCCTTGTTAATAAGAGTGAGAAGTCCGTTGATTGCCCTGACCGCCTTCGCCACATTTTCGGCTTCACCCGTCACCTTCAGATCGGAGCCTCTGCTGATTACATTAACACCGTATTGACTTTCTATGAGCTTGATATTTGCATCAAAACTTCCGAAAAGTGTTACCGCCTGTTCCATACGGTCAAAATTTATAATCTGCTCAAACATAGGTGCCTCCGAAAAAATTTAATACTAATCCTATTATCTGTTAAAGTATATCATATTTTGCTCAAAAAGTCATTATTATCGTCAAAATTCACTCGAAAAAATAAACAGTTTTTTCAAGGTCGCTTTGTGCAGTTTGTATATGCAATTTTAAATATATTGTCTGAAAAGATAAAAATTTGCAAAATTACTCTTTTATTATTTATAAAAGTATAGTATAATGTATCAAGCTATTTAATCGAGAGGGAGATTTTGTTATGTCAATGAATAAGGTTCGTCTGCGCATTTACGGCTCAGACTATTTCCTTACCACCGACGACGATGTCCAGTATATGCGCAACCTCGGTGACGAGGTGGATTTTGTGCTTTCAGGCCTTTTAAGAGAGCATCCCCGTCTTTCCATCACTCAGGCAGCAGTTCTTTGCGCCCTGCAGATGGCAGACGAAAAGCACAAAACCGAGCAGACCTCTGCCACATTGCGCAGTGAAATTCAGGCTTATATGGAGGACGCTTCAAAAGCAAAGACCGAAGCCGAAATTGCAAAAAGAGAAATTGACAGACTCAACAAGGAGCTCAAGGCTCTGAAAAGCAACAGATATGAATAATACATACGAAATTCTTGCCCCTGTCGGCTCTTCTGAAGCGCTGAAAGCCGCCGTGCTCTGCGGTGCAGATGCCGTTTATCTCGGCGTTAAGGAGCTTAACGCAAGGCGGGGTGCAGAAAATTTTGATTACGCCGAACTTGACGAATCGGTCAGCTTTTGCCATTCGCGCAAGGTTAAGGTGTATCTTACGCTCAACACCGTTATTTCCGACGGTGAAATTAAAACTGCATCAAAAATAATCGAGCGCGCCTGTGCAAGTGGCATAGATGCGCTCATTTTACAGGATTTTGCCGCCGCAGAAATTGTGAAGCGGTGCGCTCCCGATATGCCCATTCACGCATCGACACAGATGTCGGTGCAGACCCTCGACGGCATAAAAAAGCTTGCCGACATGGGCTTTTCAAGAGCAGTTCTCCCACGGGAAATGAACAGGGAAGAGATTAAATTCCTTTGCGAAAATTCTCCCATTGAGCTTGAAATGTTTATTCACGGTGCGCTGTGTATGTGCGTTTCGGGTCAATGCTATATGAGTGCGGTTTTAGGTTCACGAAGCGGCAACCGCGGTGCATGTGCCCAGCCCTGCCGTCTACCCTTCAGTGCCCAGGGTACAGGCAGATTTGACCTTAGCCTCAAGGATTTATCTCTCACCGATTATTTAAAAGAGCTTTGCGATATGGGCATTGCCTCGTTTAAAATTGAAGGCAGAATGAAACGCCCCGAATACGTTGCCGCCGCAGTAACTGCCTGCAGGCAGGCCGTGAACGGAACGGTTGACCCCAAAATCAAGCAGGATTTACAAAGCATTTTTTCCCGTACGGGCTTTACCGACGGCTACTATAAAAACACCCTCGGCAAGGATATGTTCGGCACGCGCAGAAAGGAAGACGTTGTTTCTGCCGCACCGATTTTATCCCGACTTGAAACCCTTTATCAAAAAGAAGCTCCCCGTTTTGCCGTTGATTTCCGCTTTACCGCTCTGCGAGAAAAAGCAGTTTCGCTGGAGGCTGAATGTGAGGGTGCAAAAGCTTTTTACGAGAGTGATTTCATTCCCAGAGAAGCTATCAACAAGCCGATTGACGAAAGCTCGGTTAAAGAACAGCTTTCCAAAACCGGCGGAACTCAGTTTTTTGCCCGAAGGATTGACTGCGCAATAGGTGACGGGCTGAACGTTCCTGTTTCGGTGCTCAACAAATTGCGCCGAGATGCGCTTTCACTCATCGAAGCAAAGCTTACCCAAAATCAGCAAAAAGAATTTTTTAACACGGCTTTTTCTTTTGCTCCCCACAACGCTGAAAAAACCAAAATAATCTGCCGTTTCAGAGATGAAGACTCAATCCCCGACGACTTGACCGGTGTGAGCGAAATTATCCTTCCCATAAACAGCATCAAAACCCGATTTGACGTTACCGCTCAGCTCCCCCGCGGAATTTTCGGAAACGACGAAAATCTTTTTTCCAAGCTCCTTGAGCTCAAAGAAAAGGGTGTCACTTCTGCCTTTGCAGGCACACTTGACGGCATTGAAATTGCCAAAAAAGCAGGCATCAGCGTAACAGCAGGCTACGGCACAAACATTTTCAATTCCCTTGCCCTTGAGGGCTACAAAAGCTTAGGTGTTGAAAAAGCCCTCCTCTCCCCCGAGCTTACGGTCAACCAGATTAAAAATCTCGGCGGCGATTTACCAAGAGGAGTTTTTGCCTATGGCAAACTTCCGCTTATGCTCACCCGTAACTGCCCTGTCAAAAATGTAAAATCCTGCGGTGAATGTAAGCAGACAGGCACTCTCACCGACAGAAAAAATACCGTTTTCACCGTTGACTGTTCAAGCGGTATGAGTGAAATTTTGAACTCCCGACCCGTATATATGGCAGACAGACTTAATGAAATCAAAAACTGTGATTTTATTCTTCTGTATTTCACCGACGAATCAAAACAGCAGGCGCAGAATATTATTAAGCAATATATATCAGGCGGCAAGCCTCAGGGTGAATTTACAAGAGGCCTTCTTTACAGAGGTGTTGAATAATGATTAAAAAATTACAAGATAAGCTCCCTCGCTCCTGTGACGGAATTCTCATCACAAGCGAAGAAAACCGACGGTATTTTACAGGCTTCCACGCTTCAAACGGCATATTGCTCGTCACTCATAAAGAGGCTTTGTTTTTAACCGACAGCCGTTACATTGAAGCGGCGCAGAACAAAATCACAGCCTGCCCCGTTATGGAAATCAAAAAAATCAAAGAGCAGATTCCCGACATATTAAAGGCTGTGGGGCTTCACAAAAAGCTTCTTCCCAAGCTCCTTGTTGAAAGCGACAAATTAAAAGTCAGCGACCTTAAATATTTCCGTTATCTTTTCAAGCCCGCGGTTCTTTCCACCGTGGGAGGCGACAAAATCATCAACGCTTTACGCGAAGTGAAAACCGAGCAGGAGCTTGACCTGATTATCAAGGCTCAGCGCATAGCCGAAGCCGCTTTTGAAAATGTGCTTAATTTCATTCGCCCCGG
>JAGBHX010000088.1 GCA_017935265.1 Clostridia bacterium
GCAGATATTATCAGCATTTCAATCGGCGGCAACAATTTCCTTATGAGCAATCTTTTCGGGCTTATGTTTGACGCAATGGTCAAGGATGATTATGCAAGATTTGATGCAATTGCCGACAATTTCTACAATGAGTTCTGCCAGGTTATGGACATAATCAACACTCATAATGCTGATGCGGTTGTGCTTATGCAGACTCTTTACAATCCGCAGTCAGAGCCTTTGAGAGCTCCTTACCAGCAGGGTGCAGACAGAATCAATGCCGCAATTGAAAAATACAACTCTGAAAACCCCGGTGAAATCGTTATTGTTGACGTTGCAACGGCTCTTGGCGACGATATGGAAAACTTTGCAGGCGATGATATTCACCCAAGCGCAAAGGGCAATGAAGAAATAGCAAAAGTGATTATTGAAAAGCTCTATGAATTAGAGCTCGGAAACAGCACTCAGCCAGTTATCACCGTGAGCGGAACAGATATTGAAATTTCCGATATTTTCACCGCACCGCTGAAGCTTATGGGTTATATGTTTAATCTGATGTCCGACATAATAGTAATTATCAACTTTTTAATCGGTTTCATAACTTCTCTTATCTAAAGCAAAAGCTGTATCAAAGTACCTGACACGGTGTTCTGATACAGCTTATTTTTATATTTTATAAAACTCTTTATACCACCCGGCAAATTTGCGAAGACCTTCACGCAAGGGTGTGTTCGGGCGGAAGCCGAAATCACGCTCCAGAGCGCTTGTGTCGGCAAAGGTTACGGCAACATCACCCTGCTGCATCGGCACCAGCTTTTTGTGAGCGTCAAAGTCGTAATCCTCGGGAAGTACTCCTGCCCTAATCAGCTCCTGCTGAAGAATATCCACAAAATCAAGGAGATTTTCGGGGTTACTGTTGCCGATGTTATACACCCTGTAGGGCGCAACGGGAAGACCGTCCTCCCCTTTTTCTTTTTCGGGAGCAGAGCCCATAACAAGGCGCACACCTTTTACGATGTCATCCACAAAAGTGAAATCGCGCTTGCAGTTACCGAAATTGAAAATCTCAATAGTTTCACCTTTGAGAAGCTTGTTTGTAAAGCCGAAATATGCCATATCGGGGCGGCCTGCAGGGCCGTAAACGGTGAAGAACCGAAGTCCTGTTGAGGGAATGTCATAAAGCTTTGAATAGGAGTGAGCCATAAGCTCGTTGCTCTTTTTGGTGGCAGCATAGAGGCTTACGGGGGTGTCAACCTTGTCGTCGGTGGAATAAGGGATTTTTGCATTTGAGCCGTAAACGGAGGAGCTTGAAGCATAAACAAGGTGCTCAACGGGGTTATGACGGCAAGCTTCAAGGATGTTATAAAAGCCGATTATGTTAGACTCAATATAAACGTCGGGATTGGTTACGGAATAGCGAACCCCTGCCTGGGCGGCAAGGTTGACGACAACGTCAAAGGAATAATCGCTGAACATTGAGTCAATGAGTGCTTTATCGGCAAGGTTGCCTTTGACAAAAACCCACTTATTCTTCGGATTTTCGCAGGCAGATTTTTCAATTTCACTCAAGCGGTATTCCTTGATTGAAACATCATAATAATCATTCATATTATCAAGACCCACAACGGTTGCACCGCCGAGGGTTTTCAAAAGCTCAAGCACAAGGTTTGAGCCGATGAAGCCGGACGCACCTGTGACGAGAATTGTTTTGTTGTTCAAATCAACGTTTGGAGTGAGCATATTTACCTCCGAGAATAAAAATACAGTGTAATTATATACTTGATTACGAGCACTGTCAAGATTATCATAATATGCAAAAGCTCTTGAAAAGCCGAGATTTTGTAATATAATTTAGCTAAGGAGTGATTATATGGAATTTTCATCTTTTATAAAGCAAGCCGCAAGTGTTAAGCCGAACAAGAGACAATTGAACATATTAAGAGAAACACCTTTTTACGCATTCGTGCATTTCAGCCCCAATACCTTCACCGACCTTGAATGGGGTCTCGGTGACGAAGACCCTGCAATTTTTAACCCCACGAAGCTTGACTGCGAGCAATGGGCAAGGACAATCAAGGAAGCCGGTATGAAAGGTATGGTGCTCACTGCAAAGCATCACGACGGATTTTGCCTGTGGCAGAGCAAATACACCGAGCACTGCATGAAAAACAGCCCATATAAAAACGGCAAGGGTGACATTGTGGCCGAAGCCGCTGAGGCCTGCAGAAAGTACGGACTTAAATTCGGTTTTTACCTCTCCCCCTGGGACAGAAATTCAAAATATTACGGCACTGACGAATACAATACATACTATAAAAATCAGCTCACGGAGCTTCTTACAAACTACGGTGAGATTTTTTACGTTTGGTTTGACGGCGCTTGCGGTGAAGGACCAAACGGCAGAAAGCAGGTATATGATTTTGACGGATATTTTGAGCTTATCCGCAAATATCAGCCGAATGCAACATTCTTTCACGATTGCGGTGAAATCCGTTGGTGCGGCAACGAAGCAGGCAAGCCGTCCTATGCTCAGTGGTCGGTTGTACCTCACGAGCTGTGCAGATTTTGCGAAATTCAGACAGGCGCAGGACCGTTACATTCAGACGGTGCGCTGAGCTATATGTATAATTCCGACACAAATATCGGCGAAATGTCAAACATTGTGTATTCCGAGGGTCTTGTTTTTGCCCCTGCAGAAACGGATATGTCAATCCGCCCCGGCTGGTTTTATCACAAAAACGAGGAGCCTCATTCGCTCGAAAGGCTGTTTAACACTTACCTCAACACCGTGGGCAACAACACCACTTTTCACCTGAACATTCCGCCCACGCCCGAGGGACTTTTTGACGAAAGGGATATAAGGCGGTTAGGCGAATTAGGTGATTTAATCAAAAACGAATTGGGAACAGACCTTGCGGCCGATGCGGAAATTGTTGAAAAAAGAAAAGAAAACACCGACCTTTGCGAGTTTGTTATCAAGCTCCCCGAAAAGAGAAAAATCAAATATCTTGAGCTTGCGGAGAAAATCGCAGAAGGTCAGCGTGTTGAGTCATTTATTGTTTATTATAAAAACAGCGATAATATTAATCAAAGTGTTTGCCAGTGCAACACCATCGGCAGCAGAAAAATCGTGAAGTTTGATGAGGCAATTGAAACAGATGAAATCACTGTTAAAATTGTTTCGGCAAGAGATAGGGTTTTGCTTGAGTGGGTTAAGATGTACTGATTAACGGTAGCCTGTTGACTTGCTGTAACGAATTGTAGTGCGGTGCATAAGGTGCGTCAGAAATCGCCGCGCCCTACAATTTTTCGGTGAATTTTGGCCCCCTTGCCGTAAAGGGGGCTGGCATTTTCGCAGAAAATGACTGGGGGATTTTTGTATCCTCCCACCGCAAGCGGTCCCCCCTCCTTGAGGTAAGGAGGGCTGTTGTGTGACGGTGTCGTTCCCTACACGGTTGACGGAAGTGTTTTCCTCGGCTCCTCCTGACGAGGGAGGCAAGGAAAATTCTGCAAATTTTCAGGTTAGCTTGTAGGGGTCGGCAACCGATTTAAATTTATTTTTTACTTTTCTTTGTTCTGACGGTGAAGAAAATCAGCAAAGCGAGAATGAGCCATAAAGCATAGGTAACAGCACATTCCACAAGATAATTTTCTGTGTATATTTTAGGGTCAAATATTCTGAAAAGACCGAGGCTTGTAAAAAACGGAAGCGAAATTATTGTGGCAATGTAAGACACCCAGAATGTAATGAGATACGGATGCTTTACATTTTTTGCAAGGAGAATTCCCAAAATCACAACTGTTACAGGAATCAAAGTTAAAAAACCGCCACGGAACAAAACCGAGAGAAGAGAAATAACGGCAAATACTATTGCAAGAATAATGCCAACATATTTTCTCACAACCTGCTCGTTGGTCTTGGTTTCACCGTCAGCATCCTTAACGTAAACATACACCGGGTCTGCCTGAGTCTGCTCGCCCTTTAAAATGTAATCTATAGATACGTTAAAAATCTCGCTGAGCTGAATGAGCTTATCTGCCTCAGGCTTGCACATACTGTTTTCCCATTTTGAAACAGTCTGCCTTGACACTTCAAGCCTGTCTGCCAAATCACCCTGAGACATATTATTTTTGTTTCTGAGTTCGTAAATTCTTTCACCAAAGTCTGACATAATATCAGCTCCTTTCTGAAAAAAATATTAGCTCAAAACGGCTTTTAAGTCAATCAATTATGGTTTAAACTTTAGCAACCTGAGGTTGCAACACAGAAAAACGGTGCAGTTCCGGACTGCACCGTAGCTTTATTTCCAAAGATTTTTGTAGATTGTGAGAACATCGTCTTTTTCAACTGTTTTGATTGTGTTGGCGGGTGAACCTGAGGCAACGGCATCCCCTGCCATTTTATCCATTTTGGAAAAGAACTCGTCTTTATCAATTCCGTAGGCTTCGAGGGTGGGAATTTCGCAGATGTCGCAAAGCTTTTTACATTCTGCAATAAATTTCTTTGCGGCGGATTCGTCGCTTTCGGTTTCATTTGCAACACCGATTGCCCTTGCCATATCGGCAAAGCGGCTGTATGCACCGTCATAAACATAATTAAAGCATTCGCAAAGAAGCATTGCGTTGCTGATACCGTGAGGCACATGGAACAGCGCACCGATGGGACGGCTCATTCCGTGAATTACGGTAACGGAAGCATTGTTGAATGCAATACCTGCTTCAAGGGCGGCCTGTGACATCTGTGCCCTCGCATTGACATTGTCACCCTCATTGTAGCAAACGGGAAGATATTTGAAAATCTTTTTAATTGCAGAAAGAGCGTAATCGTCAGTAAGGGGTTGTGCTTTTTTGGAGGTATATGCCTCGGCGGCGTGGCAGAGAGCATCAAGACCTGTGGCGGCTGTGACGGATTTGGGTGCTGTCATTGTGAAGGCAGGGTCAACAACTGCAATGTCGGGCATCAGAACTGCACCTTTAAGGAGCATTTTGATGTCTTTTTCGGTGTTGGTGATAATTGTGAACTGAGTTGCCTCTGAGCCTGTTCCGCTGGTGGTGGGAACAGCAACCATTGGCGGTGTGGGAACAGTTATCACCTTACCGAGATAATCGTTGATTGAGCCGCCTGATGTGGCAAGGGCGGCAATAGCTTTCATTGAGTCAATGGGAGAACCTCCGCCAACGGCAACGAGAAAATCACAGCCTTCGTTTTTGTAAACAGCAAGACCTGCATCAATCATTTTGTCGGTAGGCTCACCTGTAATACCGTCAAAAATCACGAAATCAACACCGTTTACAGATAAAATATCTGTAACAAGCTTTGCGTTGCCAAGCTTCACCATCACAGGGTCGGTAACAACAAGAGCTTTTTTGCCAAGAGAACAGATTGAAGCCGCACCGTCGGAAAGTGCGTTTTCACCGTAGAAAACCTGCTTCGGCATAATGAACTGATAACCCATATATAAAACCTCACTTAAAAATGCTGAAAATATGATAGCAAATAATAGTTCAAAATACAAGTGAAAATATTAAAATCGTAACATACATGCGGTTGGCGATGGGGTCTTGTAGGGGATGATGCCCACATCATCCCTTTGGCCGATGTAGACATCGGCCACTACACATCTCACCTCTTTTTTTCAATGATTTTCTCCGCAATCATTCTGCATTCATCCAATGTTTTGTTAAAAGTCGAAGCATCAAACTCGTACACAAACAAGGCATAGATATAGTTGGCAAGATTTTCAACATCCATAGTAACAAGAGCCTTTTGTGTTATTAAAAGACTAATGTCATCATACTCATCATCAGGACAGTGCATAGACAACAAATCAATAGGGTCCCATTCGTCAACTATTTTTTTCACCTTATCAAACATCTATAATCACCTCGGTTAAATAATTCTTTCACTTATCTTTTTATTAAACTATCTTAGAACATCATATCAAACGTAACTCAACAAAGCAAGAAAAATTAAGCCGACAGTCCGTGAACTGTCGGCTTTTAACTTAGAACTTAACCTTGAAGTTTTTGATTTCGAAGGGTTTGGCTGTGAATGAGATTGTGTTGCCGCTGAATTCAACGGGAACATCGTTACGTTCAATCAAGTCACACTCTGCGGCATAGGTGATGTCGGCAAAGAGTGAAACTGTTGCCTTGGTTGTTCTGCCGGTCTTTTCAACCATACGAACAATGTAAGCGTCCTCTTCTTCACACTTCTTAACTGCTTCAAGAGTGATGTTGTCACAGTCAAGGTTAATGAATGAGCCAATCTTATCACCGTCACCTGTGGGTGTTGCGCAAACAAGAGGATTGTTGATTTCAAGACCCATTGTGAGAGTCTTGGCATGTTTCCAATCGTTAGCGTGGGGATAAAGTGAATATGTGAAGTAATGCTCGCCTCTGTCGGAAGTGGGGTCGGGCTTGATGGGAGCCTTGAGGAGAGTGAGAATCATCTTATGCTCGTTAACCTCGTGACCGTATTTGCAGTCATTGAGAAGGCTTACACCGTAATCGGTGTCTGACATATCAATCCAGTTATGAGCGTTAACCTCAAACTTGGCTTTGTCATAGGGATTGTAGCGGTATGAGCTGCATTCCATTGTTGCATAAGCAATGTCTCTTGTGTAGTTCTTTGTCTGAAGGTCAACATCGAAGAACACCTTGAGAAGCTTCTGATTTTCGTGCCAGCCGATATGAGTATCGAAGTCGATGCGGTCAATTTCATTGTAGATGATGATGTTCTGGTGGATTACTGATTTGAGAATTTCTTTCTCAATGGTAATCATTGTGTAAACATCGCCTGAAACGATTGACTTAACAACACCGTCTTTAACTTCATATTCACGGTCAACGTATGTAGCAACGATGTCCCATGCGTCATAAGCACCGGGCATATCCTCAAAGAGTCTGAAATCGTTACCCTTGCCGCCCTCTGACAATACTTCTCTGTTATTAACCTTGTCATAAATTGAAACAAGAACAGCCTTGTCGTCAAGAGTGAGAGCGAAGAAGTCGTTTTCAATCTTTTTGCCTGTGCATTCGGTGAGCTTGCGCTCAGCCTTGGCAGGAGCCTTGTAGTAAACCTTATAGCCTACTGCGGGAACATCCTTGGCAACGAAGAGAAGCTTTTTGTCGCCGTTGGGCTTGGTGTATGCCTGGACAGCAACGGGATTGCCGTTTTCATCAAAGATGTCAACATCCTGATAGTCAAGTTCAACCTTTGATGTTGAAGCAACTGCAAGAGAGTTGAAGAGAACAAATGGAGTGCCCTTGTCGGCGTCGAAGCCGATTTTCTTGCCGATTACTGCAAGTGCATCTGCACGAACTTTTTCACCTGTGGCGATAACTTCATCGTAAATGCCCATCAATTTGCCGAAAACTTCGGTAATATGAGTGCCGGGCAATGAATCGTGGAACTGGTTGGTGAGAATCTTTTTCCAGCCTGCTTCAAGCTCAAGGCGAGGATATTCATAACCGTACTGCTCTGCGATTGAGCCGTACATTTCTGCCTGACGGTAGAGGTTTTCACAATATCTGTTTGCCTTTTTGAGGGCAGCCTTTGTGGTGTGAACACCGCGGTGCTCTTCAAGATAAAGCTCGTCCTTCCAGGTAACAACCTTGTCACCTGCTTTGATAGCCTTCTGCTTCATGCTCTCAAGAGAATCTTCAATCTTGCAGGCTCTTGTTTCGGGAAGACCGGGGAAGTTTTTATAACGCTTAACATATTCAAGCATTTCAGCGTCAACACCGCCGCCGCCGTCACCCCAGCCGTAGCAGTACATTGACTCGCCGATTGTGTCTTTGTCGGTGTATTTAATCCAGTTGGTTTTAAGTGAGTCGGGCTCCATTGAGCCGATGAAATGTGTAGGAGGAACAGCGGCAAATACTTTTGAGCCGTCGGGACCTTCCCACCAGAAGGAGTTGTAAAGCCAGGGGTTGGTGTCGTTCCAGATACCCATTTTATGAGTAACGAAGTATTCCATACCAGCTTTTTTCATAATCTGAGGCATACAGTAGCTGTTACCGAATACGTCGGGCAGCCAGCAGGTTTTGGGAGTTACACCAAACCATTTTTCTGCATAACGAACACCGTGGAGGAACTGACGGACAAAGCTTTCACCTGAAATAATATTACAGTCAGGCTCAACCCACATACCGCCGATATATTCCCAACGGCCCTCTTTAACTCTCTGCTGAACCTGCTCAAAGAGGTTGGGATAATGGATGCGCATTTCTTCATACATGCCTGCCTGGCTCTGTGAGAAGATGAAGTCATCATACTGCTCCATAAGACGAAGCATTGTTGCATGAGTACGGCCAACCTTGCGGACAAACTCTTTGTAAGCCCACATATATACCATATCAAGGTGAGAGTTACCGATAAGGTCGAGCTGACCCATACATTTGTAGTTGGGGTTATTATATACTCTGTCGTGAAGAACTTTTTTGCACATTCTCAGCTTTGCCTTGAACACCTCAAAATCAGGCTCGTCAAAGTCAACATACTGGAATGCTTCTTTAAGAGATTCACGGATAAGAGTGCCGTAGTCGTTGTTCATACCGGGGATGAAGAGAGCGTTGAAAACAGCCTTTAAATCCCAGTAAATGTCGCTGATTTCATCATCAGTTGTGGCAATGAATGAGCACTCAAGCTTTTTGAGAGTGCTTTCGTTAGAATGCCATACGAAATATGACTCAACGTCAATGTCAAACTCCTCGCCTGCTTTTGCACATTCGGTGAGAGTTACGGCATTACGGAATGGGTCAAGACCCTGATAAGGCACACCGTTAACAGAAACAAGTGAATCACCGCCGAAGTAGATGTAGAGAGTAACTCTCTGACCTGCAAACTTTTCGGGAATAATAATCTTGTTTTTGAAGAAAGCGCTCAGGCCGTTGCCACCCCAGTAGTCGCCTACCTTAAGCTCCTTCCAGCCGTCATAAAGATATTCATATTCACCGATTTCTTTGTAAATGCACTCACGCATCTGCCATGAGCCTGTGTTTTCAAAGTCGGTGTAAATTCTCTTTTTAAGTGTTTTTAATTTAATCTCGGCAAGCTCATCAAAAGCAAAAATACCTCTCTGCTTGTTTTTGATAATGTCGCGCCAGGTGTCAATATGAGCGTCCATACCCTCGGTTGAAGGGACGGTCTTTTTCTCGTCCTCTGACATAATTTCATCTCCTTTTAGATTTATTCAAAACAAATCAATTCATTATATCATTCATTATTTTTATTTTCAACAGTTATAGCAAATTTTGTTAAAGAAAAAAAGCCGTCGCTAAACGACGGCAGTTAGGTTTGTGACAACTTATGAAAAGAAATAATTGAAAATGTACATTGGTAAATACAAAAGGTCTGAAAGAATGGCTAAAATTGATAACACATTCATCACTCTCCTTTTTCTTTTTTTATATTGTACCACAAGGTGCGATATACTTCAACACCAAAACAGAAATTAAAGCCGATTATTGCTTATAAAATATTTCCGTGTACTCGTCTTCATCTGTGAGCCTTAGCTCATCACCGCTTACGTCATACACATATTGCATCATTCCGCCGTTAGAAAACAGTGTTTCCTGAACAGTAATTGTAAGGCTGTCACCGTCGGTAAAATATGTGAAATTCATCATTCTTTCGGACGCATTCATAACAACGCCATTTTCATAGAAATAGCCCGTCTCACTGTCGGTGAATGTTATTGAATAATCTCCTGTTTCACTAAGCCAGGTGCCTTTAAGTCCGCTTCCCCCTGCAAGGTTTGCAATCAGACCGATTACGGCGCAGATTAAAACAGCCACGGCAATAATCTTTCCCCATTTGCCTTTTTTAGGGGCGGTTGAAGCAGGTGCAGTTGCAGGGTCAACGCGAGGCGGCGTGGGGTTGGGTGGCATAGGTCTTGGCGGAGTCGGTTTCACGGTCTCGGTTTCGGGCTTGATTTTATAATCCACGAAAGGATTTTCGAGTCCGCATTTCGGGCAGAATTTTACATCATCGGGAATAAGCTTTCCGCATCTTTTACAAAGCATAATTTTTCCCTCCTTATTTCACTGCATCAATATTGATAATAAATCTGAATGAGACACGACGGGATGCCGCCATATCAACGTTACCGTCAGCATCCTTAATCGGCTTGCTGTTTGAATATCCCACAGCTTCAAGGGAAGACGCAAGCTTTGAAATGTCAACGCCTGTTTCGGCAGAAATACAGTAGTTTTTAACATTGTCTGCTCTCTCTTTTGAAAGAGGAAGACTGCTTTCATAGGTTGCTCCCGTAACGGGTGCGGTGTGACCCTCAACCATTGTTTTTGAAACAAAGTTTTCGTATTTTTCAGAGAATACGATTGAAGTGTAAACGCTGACAAATTTATTAAGAAAAGCTTTACCCTGCGCAGTGAGCACGGCAGAATCTCCGCCAAAAAGAACGGAAGTATCCATCGCAAGCTCGCCTGAATTTTCATCAACAGTGACCTTGATACCAGCATCGTTGAAAGCCTTTGCAAGGTCATCCATAAGGTTTGTCTGAGTTTCAATCAGCTCTTCAAGCTGAGCTTCGGATAAGCTGTCAAGTGCCCCTGTCAAATCCTCGGTAAGGTATTTTTTTGCATTTGTTTTCATGCGGTCAAAATATTCTGAATTGAAATAATAGTTTTTTTTGCCATCAGTTAAAACAATACCATCCATTTGGCAGTAGAAATATACATACTGATAAGTCTGAACACTTTCTTCAAGAACAAGTGTGAAAGTAAAAAGACCGTTTTCTTCAAGAGTACCCACCGAAGCGTAACTCATTGTACGATCTGCCATTTCAACGGTTAATTTCGGTGTATTTTTCCGGTCTTCTTCATCATATCTAAAAAAGAACGCATCGATTCCGTTGGGTGAAGCAGAACCCGGGGTTAAATACTGGCTACACTGAAAATAGTCGTATTCACCATAAGAGTCAAGAGCACCGTTAAGTGTTACACTGCCGTTTTCGTTTGAAAGAGTGAGATTTCTTCCGCTGAATTTAAACGTATATTCCCAAGTAAGGTCAGAGAAAGAATATGTAATTTTGTTGGTTTTATCGGAAACATTAAAATCATCAATAGGGTTTAAGATAAGTTTATTACCCTCAATTGAATAAGCACAAAAAACGGATGTTATGTATGTTTTTCCGTTTTTATCTCTGGTCATAAAACCAACATTCATCCAATTGTATCCCTCTATGTATGAAATTTTGTGACCAAGATTATTTTTTCCGGCCTTTATAGAACGAGGCAGAACAGTAAGTTCCATTTCACCGTCACCGAGATTGCAGGTAAAATATTTGCTTTCTGCGCCAAACTTATCTTCTGCTTCATCTCCACCTTTAAGACGGTAACTGCCATAGAACATTTCAGGTGTGTAGGTAATTTTCGTATAAACTTCTTCGGGGTTGAGTTTCACCTGAGGGGTACCAAGAGTTGTTCCGTTTTTCTTGGCACTGTCGCCCTCAAAATAGATTCCGTTATAACCCGAATTCTGTTGGCTCGAATTATTCCCGTCATCTTTTCCGCAGGCTGCAAAGGAAACGAGCATAACAGCCGTCAGGATTATTGCAATAAACCTTTTCATAATCAACTTTCCTTTCATCGTTAAATGATAATAAAATTATATCACAGAAAGTTTTTATTCCTCTTACCAGTTTCGACGGAATAAAAACAAAATTCGACGAAATGTGAGGTTTTCCCCTCTTGCAGAAAATCTGTTGCCGTGGTAGAATAGACAAAACTCTCAGAAAAGGAGTGATACAGATGAAAAGGATTATGTTCTTTTCCGAGTCCCTTAATGCAGGCGGTGCAGAAGCGGCACTTGTGCGAATTGTTGAGCTGTTATCAGCAAAGCACGACATAACCGTTGTTTCCCAGACTGACGGTGAAAAACACACCGAACTGATTAAATCACTCTGTAATCACAGACCTTTTACAAAAAAGAGTTACCCGTCATTTTTAAGCAAGCTGATTATAAAAGGCTTTCTTTTGCTCCCCCCGGCTGTTGTAAGCAGGCTGTATCTTCACGGAAATTATGATATTGAGGTTGCCTGCTGTGAGGGATTTTCTGCCAAAATTATCGGGGCATCAAAAAGAAAAAGCTGCAAAATCGCGTACATTCACACTGATTTTATAAACAATCCCTGGAGCGCAGGAGTTTACAAGGGCGGCGAAGCAGAGGAAAAAGAGTGCTATTCAAGGTTTGACAGAATCATCTGCGTTTCTGAAACTATCCGTGACACTTTTGTTCAGAAATACGGTATGGCTGAAAAAACAGAGGTTATATACAACCTCATTGATGATAGTAAGATAAAAACGATGAGCCTTGAGCCTGCCGAGCTGAATGTTTCAAAAAGACCTGCGTTTCTGCTTGTTGGCAACTATTTGCAGGTCAAGGGCTATGACAGGCTGATGAGTGTGGCAGACAGACTCAGAAATGACGGCTATGGGTTTTCATTCACAGTTATCGGAAGACCTGAAGAAAAGCACAAAATTAAAGCTTTGCGCGATAAATTTGCCCTCAGAGATTACGTCAATCTTATGGGATTTGAAGAAAACCCGTATAAGTATATGAAGCAGGCTGATTGCTATATTTGCTCATCTTATGCCGAAGGCTACAGCACAGCCGTTTGCGAAGCGATTATCTGCGGTCTGCCCGTTATCACAACCGATTGCTCGGGAATGAAAGAAATCTTCGGTGGTCAGGAAATCGGAATCATCTGTGAAAATAGTGAAAACGGACTTTACAACGCAATAAAATCAGTTCTTGACAAACCTGAGCTTTTGCAAAAACACAGGCAAAATGCCCTGCTCAGGGCCGAGGATTTCAGCTATGAAAGCCGAGCAAAGGTGATTGAAGAATTTTATGAAAGACAGCAAAAAACCGACGGGTAGCCGTCGGTTTTATTCTTTATAAATTTCAACAAGGTGGTCGAGGTCGGTAATTTCGTCGGTTGCGGCTTCGTCCTTCCAATACCACCAATGGAGCTTCTTAGGGTCGGCGGTGTGCACGGTGGCATAATATATTGCACAACGGAAGCCGTAGAGCACGGATTTTTCAATAACTTCTCCCCTTCTTATGCTCAGCTCATAGTACATTTCTTCGGCATCCTTGCTTTTGAGCTGGGATACCGTTTCAAAGCCAAGCTCTCTGAGTGCCTCGGCACATTCAGGCTCAATGCCGGGGATTTGTGCGATTATTTCTGTTTTAGACGATTTTTTCTTTTTATTGAACCACATTTTCAGCACTCCGTATCTTGACGATTGTTTCGCTTTCATTTAAAATATTGTAGCACTAAGTAAATCTTATTTCAATATATTATGAGGTTTTGTTTATGAGAATGAGAAGAAAAAAGAATCTTGAAAAGCGTCTTACCGAATGCGGAAATCTTTTTGAGATTTACACCGAAGACAGAAATTTTAACGAAGCTGTTAAGGAAAAGGAATATTTTGACTTTGAAAAGATTTTCGGCAACAATAATCCCGTTGTCCTTGAAATCGGCTGCGGCAAGGGCCAGTTTGCCTGCGAATGGGCAAAGGCTCACCCCGATATGAACGTTATAGCCGTTGAAAAATACGGAAATGTTATTGTTCAGGCCTGCGAAAAAGCAGAAGCGATGGGGCTTAAAAATCTTTTCTTCGTCAAGGGCAACGCAGAATACCTTCCCCGTTACATTCCTGACGGAGCGGCGGAAAGAATATTCCTTAACTTTTCCTGCCCTTTTCCCAAAAACAGACATGAGGTACACCGCCTGACGCACAAGAGATTTCTCGATATATATAAAATGTTATTGGCAGACGGCGGCGAAATACACCAGAAAACCGACAATATGAAGCTCTTTGAGTTTTCAATTCAGTCTTTTTCAGAAAACGGCTTTGCACTCAAAAATGTTTCACTCGACCTTCACAACAGCCCGATAGAAGACAATATCGTAACCGAATATGAGCACAGATTTTCTTCAATGGGTATGCCTATTTACAGACTTGAAGCATATTTGAAATAATTTGAACTTTTTTGCTAAAAAGTCTTTATTATTTTGATTTTATATGATAGAATAAGTCTATTGTGAAGTATTATGTTCAAAAGGAGTGAAAGGTTATGTATATAGCTATTATGGGATACGGCACCGTTGGTTCAGGCGTTGCCGAGGTTATATCAAACAATCACGACAGCATTGTTAAAAAAAGTTCACAAGCTGAGCTTGAGGTTAAATACATTCTCGATTTGAGAGATTTCCCCGGCGACATTAACGAAAGCAAGATGGTCAAGGACTTCAACATCATCCTCAACGACCCCGAGGTGAAAATTGTTGTTGAAACAATGGGAGGTCTCCACCCTGCTTATGAATTTGTTTCTTCCTGTCTCAAGGCAGGCAAAAGCGTTGTTACCTCAAACAAAGAGCTTGTTGCCGCCAAGGGTGACGAATTGCTTGCAATCGCCGAAGAAAAGAACGTCAACTTCCTGTTTGAAGCAAGCGTAGGCGGCGGTATCCCCATTATCCGCCCGATCAGCCAGTGCCTTGCCGCCAACAGAATTGACGAAATTGCAGGTATTCTCAACGGCACAACCAACTTCATTTTAACAATGATGATTGATAAGAATATGAGCTTTGAGGATGCTCTGAAGCTCGCACAGGATAACGGCTATGCAGAAAAGGACCCCACCGCTGACGTTGAGGGTCACGACGCTTGCCGCAAAATCTGTATTCTTGCCGCACTTTGCTTCGGCAAGCATGTATATCCCGACTCGGTTTATACTGAAGGCATCACAAAGATTACACTCACCGACGTTGAATATGTCCGCTCCTGGGGCGGCGTTATCAAGCTCATCGGCAGAGCCAAGAGACTTGACAACGGAAAGATTTCCGCAGTTGTGAGCCCTGCCCTTGTTAAAAACGGCAGTCAGCTTGCAAGCGTTAATGACGTTTTCAACGCTATCCTTGTAAGGGGCGATGCAACCGGCGACGTTGTGTTCTACGGCAAAGGCGCAGGCAAGCTCCCCACCGCTTCTGCTGTTGTGGCTGACGTTATGGATTGCGCACGCAACATCGACAAGCGCAAGGCCTTCGGTTGGGAAAGCGGAACCGACAACTATGTTGTTGATTATAATGAACTTGAAACTGCTTTTTATGTCAGAACAAAGGCTGACTGCAAGGCTCAGGCTGAGGAAGCTTTGAAAAAAGCTTTCGGCGGGATTGAAGTTCTTGAAAGAGCAAATGCAGACAGCGATGAGCTTGCATTTGTTACACCTCTCGGTGTTGAAAAGGAGCTCAATGCAAAGCTTGATAGTGTTGACGGTGTCAGCGTTCTTTCTAAAATCAGAGTAGTAGATTATTGATAATAGTAGGTGAATTAAGTTATGGGTCTTATTGTTCAGAAATTCGGCGGCAGCTCAGTTGCAAACGCTGAGCGCGTTATGAACGTTGCCAAAATTGTTACAGACACTTATAAACAGGGCAACGACGTGGTGGTTGTTGTTTCAGCTCAGGGCGATACAACAGACGACCTTATTGCAAAAGCAAAAGAAATTAACACAAATGCAACAAAAAGAGAAATGGATATGCTCCTTGCAAGCGGCGAACAGATTTCAATCGCTCTTCTTGCCATGGCAATTCAGTCATTGGGCTTCCCCGTTATTTCTCTTTTAGGCTGGCAGGCAGGTTTTTCAACAAACTCTGTATACTCTGCCGCAAGAATTAAAAAGGTTAACACTGACCGCCTTAAAATGGAGCTTGGCAACAAAAAGATTGTTGTTGTTGCAGGCTTCCAGGGTCTTAACGACAAAGAGGATATTACAACCCTCGGCAGAGGCGGTTCAGACACAAGCGCTGTTGCAATTGCTTGCGCTCTTCAGGCAGACAAATGCCAGATTTTTACAGATGTTGACGGTGTTTACACCGCTGACCCCAGAAAGGTTAAAAATGCCAAAAAGCTCAGCGAAATCACTTATGATGAAATGCTTGAGCTTGCCACTCTCGGCGCTCAGGTTCTCAACAACCGTTCAGTTGAAATGGCAAAAAAATACAATATTGCGCTTGAAGTTATCTCAAGCCTTAATCCTATTCCCGGCACAATAGTCAAGGAGGTTGCTAAAATGGAAAAAATGCTTGTCAGAGGTGTTACTAAGGACACCGATGTTGCCCGTATCTCAATTGTAGGTCTTACAGATGTACCCGGTATTGCTTTCAAGATTTTCTCAAAGCTTGCCGCTAATAACATCAACGTTGATATTATTCTTCAGTCAGTAGGCAGAAACAACACAAAGGACATTGCCTTCACGGTTTCAAAAGACAACGCTCCCGTTGCTATTGAAGCTCTCCGCGCTCTCCCCTTCGTTGACGAAGACCTTCCCATTGAGTGCGACACAGACGTTGCAAAGGTTTCTGTTGTTGGTGCAGGTATGGAAACACACCCCGGCACAGCTTCCTAAATGTTTGAGGCTCTTTACAACAATGACATCAATATCCAGATGATTTCAACCAGCGAAATCAAGATTTCTGTTCTTATTGATGCAAAAGACGCTGACAAGGCTGTTGTTGCAGTTCACGACGCATTTCTCGGAGCATAAAAATGGACATAAAAAAGACGCTTAAAAACTCTCTTTGCTGCACACTGGCCGGTGTTATGCTTTTCGGCTGCACCGCCTGCGGCAATAAGGACGATAATAATAATACAACTACAACCACTTCCACAACAACTCAGTCCACTACCGAAAGCACAACTGCTCAGCTCGGAAACATCAATCCCCTCACAGGATTGTACGGCCTGAGCGATGAGGCTATGGGCACAAGACCCACAGCAGTTGTTGTTGAAAACTCAGCAGCAGCAAGACCTCAGTGGGGACTTTCCTCCCCTGACGTACTTGTTGAAGGCCTTGTTGAGGGCGGAATCACAAGAATGCTTCTTCTTTATTCCGATGTTAACAAAATCCCCAAGGTCGGCCCCATCCGCTCTGCAAGACACGACTTTGTTGAATTTGCAGAATGCTTTGATGCAATTTTTGTTCACTGCGGCTGGAGTATCTACGCTGAGAAAAAAATCAAAAACGATAATGTCAACAACCTCAACGGTATTCAGTCCTACAGCCCCAAATTCTTTTACAGAGACTCTTCAAGAGCTCATAAAGGAACGGAGCACACAGGCTACACCAACGGCAGCTACATCAAGGCCACCGTTGATGCCGTTGATTACAGAACTGACGTTAAGCAAAGCTACGAAAATGTTTTGTCTTTTGCTCCCGATGGCGGTTACACACCTGCAAATGCAGGCAAAAACGTATCCTTCCAGTATTCAAGCTCAGCTAAATACACAATGAAATACAACGCTGATGACGGTCAGTATTACACCTATCTCGGCTCGTCTGCCCGAAAAGATGCTGACGGAGTTCACCTCAACTATAAAAACGTGCTTATGCTTTATTGCAGCGTTTCTTCTATGGGTGACTCAAAGGGCTGTGTTGATATGAAGCTTGAAAACGCCAACAAGGGTTATTATTTCACAAACGGCGGTTATGAAGAAATCAGCTGGACAAAGAACGGCAGTGCTTCATCATCAAAGCTTGTGATTAAGAAGAGCAACGGCGAAACGCTCACTATGAACCCGGGCACAACATACATTGCACTTGTTCCCTCTTCTCAGAAAGGTGCAACTTCCATCGCATAAGGCGATTTATATCAGGTGATTATTATGAATTTAAAAGGCAGAAATTTTTTAAAGCTTCTGGATTTTACCCCCGAAGAAATTGCTTACCTTATTGACCTTGCCGCAGAGCTTAAAGCAAAGAAAAAGGCAGGCATTCTTCACGACGATTTCAGAGGCAAAAATATAGCTCTCATTTTTGAAAAAACAAGCACAAGAACACGTTGCAGCTTTGAGGTTGCGGCTCACGACCTTGGTCTTGGCACAACCTACCTCGACCCCTCAAGCTCACAAATCGGCAAAAAAGAAAGCATTGCCGACACTGCACGTGTACTCGGCTCAATGTTTGACGGCATTGAATACCGCGGCTACGGTCAGGAAATTGTTGAAGCACTTGCTGAGTATGCAGGTGTTCCCGTTTGGAACGGTCTTACCAATGAATTCCACCCCACCCAGATTCTTGCCGATTTTCTGACTATCAGAGAGCATTTCGGTTATCTTAAAGGTATCAACTTTGTTTATATGGGCGATGCCAGATACAATATGGGCAACTCACTTATGGTCGGCTGCGCAAAAATGGGTCTCAACTTCACAGCCTGCGCTCCTGAGGAATATTTCCCCGACAAGGAGCTTATCGCTGAGTGCGAAAAGCTTGCCGAAGAAAGCGGCGCACAGCTTCGCTTCATTACAGACCCTATGGAAGCCACCAAAAACGCCGACGTTATCTACACCGATGTGTGGGTATCAATGGGCGAGCCCGACGAAGTGTGGAAGGAGCGTCTTGACGCACTCCTCCCCTATCAGGTTAACAAAAAGCTTATGGATAACGCAAGTGAACAGTGCGTGTTTATGCACTGCCTTCCTGCTTATCACGACCTTAAAACAGAGGTTGGCAAAACAGTTGGTGAAAAGTTCGGTCTGACGGAGCTTGAAGTTACCGACGAGGTTTTTGAAAGCGAAAAATCAATCGTTTTTAAAGAAGCCGAAAACAGAATGCACACCATCAAAGCTGTTATTGCCGCAACCGTATAATTTGAAGAAAGGATGTGAAGGGATATTATGCCGATGAAATTGTTTTATATCACAAACAAGCTTGAGGTTGCTCTCATCGCCGAAAAATACGGCGTTGACCGCATCTGGGTTGACCTTGAAACCCTGGGCAAGGCCGAAAGACAAAAGCATATGGACACGGTTAAATCCCATCACAGCATTCAGGATATACGCAAAATTTCAAAGCTCCTTTCAAAAGCGGAGCTTATGGTGCGCATCAACCCGTGGAATGAAACATCCGCTGATGAGATTGAAAAGGTTATTGCCGCAGGAGCCGACAGGATTATGCTCCCGATGTGGAAATCTTTTGAAGAAGCAGACGCTTTTCTCAAAACCGTTAACGGCAGAGTTAAAACAAATCTGCTTCTTGAAACCAAAGAGGCCGTTGAATGCCTTGATGAAATTCTTGAGCATCCCCTGCTTGAAGAAATTCACATCGGCCTTAATGACCTTCATCTGAGCTACGGCCTTACATTTATGTTTGAGCTCATTCCCAACGGTATGGTTGAAGCTCTTTGCAAAAAAATCAAAGCCAAGGGCATTCCTTACGGCTTTGGCGGAATTGCACGCATTGGCGAGGGACTTCTCCCCGCTGAAAGAATTATAGTTGAGCATCACAGAGTAGGTTCAACTATGGCAAACCTTTCTAGAAGCTTCTGCAACACCGATAAGGTTGAAGACCTCAGCGAGGTTGAAAACGTATTTGCAAAGAATATGCAGAAAATCCGTGATTTTGAAAAGACTTTAACAAATATTTCTGACGAGGAGTTTGAAGAAAACTCCAAGGAAATCAGAAAATGCGTTAAAATTATTGTTGCAACAATCAAGGAGCGAAGAGAATGCGCGGATTAACAAAAGATAAGCTTTTATCTCTGGCTGAGGAATTCGGCGGCGCTTTTTACCTGCTGGATTCCTGCCAATTTCAGGCTAACTATACGCGCCTTAGCGACGAGTTTAAAAAAATATACGGCAATTTCAACATTGCCTATTCATACAAAACCAATTACACACCGAAGCTTTGCAAAATTGTGAATGAAAACGGCGGATACGCAGAGGTTGTTTCCCATATGGAAGCTGAAATTGCTCTTCGTTCAGGTGTGCACCCGTCAAGAATTATATGGAACGGACCCATAAAAAACACCGATAAGGTAAATGAATTGCTCCTGAGCGGAGCAACCGTTAACCTTGACAGCGTTTATGAGTTTCATAACATTGTTTCCCTTGCCGAAAAGCACCCCGAAGTTACGCTCAACGTAGGTATCCGTTGCAATTTTGACGTAGGCGACGGTGTTGTTTCCCGTTTTGGGATTGATACAGACAGCGACGAATTTGACAGAGCACTTGAGCTGTTTGTGTCACACAAGAACATATATCTTGTTAATCTTCAATGCCATTTTGCCAAAAGGAACGTTGAGTTCTGGCCTGCCCGTGCAGAGGGTATGGTTAAAACAGCAAAGCGTGTAGAAAAGGCTCTTGGCTATCTCCCCCGCAGAATTGACATCGGCGGCGGAATTTACGGCAATATGGAGGATGAGCTGAAGGCTCAGTTTACCGCAAACATTGCAGGCTATGCCGACTATGCAAAAGCAGCGGCGACCGTGTTTAAAAAGCATTTTCCCGACGAAGAGCCTGAGCTTGTGATTGAGCCCGGTTCTGCCCTTGCAGGTGACTGTATGCAGTTTGCAGGCTGTGTGGAAACAATTAAAACAGTCCGCGGAAAAACATACATCACTATGCTCGGCAGCCAGAAAAACATCAGTATGTCAGGCATCAATCCCCCGATGAGGGTTATTTCAATGGGCGGCGAAGCAACGGATTTTACCGACGCTGACATTGTGGGCTATACCTGTATTGAGGGCGACGTGATGTATCGCGGCTTTAACGGCAGACTTGCTGTGGGCGATTTTCTTGTTTTTTCAAACTGCGGCTCCTATTCACTTGTTATGAAGCCTCCGTTTATTTTCCCCAACTTCCCCGTTCTTGACATCTGCCGTGAAGAAGTTGAGGTAATAAAAAAACAGGAAACCTTTGATGATATTTTCCATACATTTTCTTTCAGGTGACGGATATGTACGCTTTTAATATATTTCTGAAAAGATTGTTTGATATTGCCGTCAGTGGTGTTGCACTTGTTTTGTTGCTCCCCGTGTGGATTGCAGTTGCAATTGCAATCAAGCTTGACAGCAAGGGTCCCGTTCTTTTTAAGCAGGAAAGACGAACCAAGGACGGACGGATTTTTGAAATGTATAAATTCCGTTCAATGGTTGTCAATGCTGAGGGTATGGGTGCAGGTCTTTTCAATTATGAAAATGACCCTCGGGTTACAAAAGTGGGCAAATGGCTCAGAAGCAGCAGTGTGGATGAATTGCCGCAGCTGTGGAACGTTTTTAAGGGCGACTTGTCACTTGTCGGCCCGCGTCCTTGCATAAAATATGAGCTTGGCGACTTTGACACTCTCAACAAAAAATATAAAAAGCGTTTTGAGGTTAAGGGCGGTATCGCCGGACTTGCTCAGGTTAAGGGCAGAAATGAAAACTCCTGGGATGAAAAGGTTACATACGATAACCAATACATTGAAGAATTTAAAAAGCAAGGAATCATTCTTGACATTAAAATTCTTTTTATGACAGTTGCAAAGGTATTCAAAAAGCAGAATATATACGAAGAAAAAGCGGATGAATCAATGGACGATGCCGAGGCCGCAAGGCTGGCTGAGGAGGAAATTATCCGCATAGCTCACCTCCCCGACGAGGATACAATAAACGTGTAAAGGATGGCCGATATGAAAACTGACGTTGCAAACAGATTTATATGGTTCAAAGGCGAAATCATAAACGTTAACGATGCAAAAATCAACGTTCTTGCGCCCACTTCTCAGTTCGGACTGAATGTTTTTGAGGGCATCCCCTGCTATTGGAATGAAGAAAAAAAAGAGCTGTATGCATTCAGACTTGATGAGCATTACAACAGACTTCTCCGCTCGGCAAAGCTTATTCAGCTTGATTGCCCTTACACCAAGGCAGATTTTAAAAAGGCATTTATTGATGTTATCAGAGCAAATGAATATGAAAAAAATCTCTCCGTGCGCCAGACCTTGTTTGTGGACGGCTTTGGCTCATGGGGCTCGGAAGGTCCTGTGGATATGTTTGTAGCCCCCATTCCCAAGGGCAACACAAGCTCAGTTTACAACAAAAAAGGGCTCAACTGCTGTTTGACCTCCTGGAGAAGAATTTCGGACAACACCATTTCACCCAGAATCAAGTGCGGCGCAAACTACATCAACAGCCGTGCAGGTCAGCGTGAGGCCATTCGCAACGGATATGACACCTGCCTTTTTCTCAACGAAAGCGGCAAGGTTTCAGAGGGCCCCGGCTCCTGCTTCTTTATGGTGACAAACGGCAAGCTTGTGACTCCCCTGCTCACTGACAGCGTGCTTGAAAGCATCACGAGAGATACCGTGATTAAAATTGCAAAAGCCAAAGGCATTGAGGTTGAAGAAAGAACGGTTGACCGCACAGAGCTTTATACATGTGACGAGGCTTTTTTCTGCGGCTCCGCAATGGAAATTACCCCTGTTTTGTCAATTGACCAATATCAGCTAGGCAACGGCACGGCAGGCAACATAACGGCAATGCTTCACGAGGAGTACCTCAGCATCGTCAAGGGTGAAAAGGAAGAATATAAAGATTGGGTAACGCCGATTTACGGTGAATAATATGGACAGAGAATTTATTGACGGCCTTGTTTCGGTTATCACCCCGGTTTATAACGCCGAAAGATTTATTCTGACAGCGGTTGAATCGGTAATGAAACAAAGCTATAAAAACATTGAAATAATTCTTGTTGATGACTGCTCGACAGATAAATCTGCCGAGATTATCAGCTCACTTCAGGAAAAATATCAAGGCATTGTATATCACCTGCAGGAAACCAATATGGGTGCAGGAGTTGCGAGAAACAAAGCGCTCGAGCTGGCAAGGGGCAGATATGCCGCATTTCTTGACAGCGACGACGTGTGGAAGCCCGAAAAAATCGAGAAGCAGCTAAACGTTATGCAACAGACCGGTGCTCCCCTTTGCTACACCGCCATTGAAATGATTGACGAAAGCGGCAAAATAGTTAAAGAAAAGCGAAAGGTTAAGGAAATCTGCGACTACAACTACCTGCTTCACAACACGGTGATTCCCACCTCCGGACTTTTGGTTGACCGCAAGCAATGCGGAGATTTCAGAATGCATCTGCGCAGAGGAGGTCAGGACTACGCAACGTGGCTCAAATTGATGCGAAACGGCGCAGTTGCAAGAGGCATCGACGAGGCTCTGGTGCAATACAGAATGGTCAGCGGTTCGCTGTCCTCCAACAAGTTCAAAAGTATTCAGCAGGTATGGGAAATACAGACACAGGACGAAAAAATCGGCAAAATCCCCGCCGCATTCCACGTTTTGTGTTTCACACTCAACGCGCTGAAAAAATATCTGATGTAACGAAACAGCCACCGATTTCTCGGTGGCTGAATTTTATTTAAGGGGTACAGGGATATATGACAGGATAAACTCAATGAACTTTTTAATCAGTTCAATGATGAATTCAATAATGCTGAATTCTTCTGTTTCGGGAGTTTCAATCTCGTCTTCGGGTTGGGGTTTTTCCTCCGCTTCAATCTCGGTTTCGGGAGATTGGTCGATGAGGTCAAGATATTCGATATATGCGGCATCGGTTGCAAGCTCATCAGAGGATTTTGACTGGTCAACGTCTGCAAGGAGTATTCCCGCCTGTTCAAGAAGAGCTACATCAAAGGAGTCAATCACACCGTCATGGTTGCAGTCAGCAGCAGTGTAAAATGCGGGGCTGACATCGTCTTTTGAAAGCAAACCGTTAGCAAGGCAGGAAACAA
>JAGBHX010000008.1 GCA_017935265.1 Clostridia bacterium
CACGAAAACGGCTGGGGACCCTATGACGTTAACCTTTTCCACCTCCCCGAAGAAGAGAAGGCAAAGCTCCAGGGTCTTCCCACTTCACTTCCCGAGGCACTCGATGCGCTTGAAAAAGACCACGATTACCTCACAGCAGGCGGTGTATTCCCCGAAGAGCTTATCGCAAACTTCATCAAAGCCAAGCGTGCTGAATGCCGCGAGCTTGCCGCAATTCCTCACCCTGCAGAATACGATAAGTATTACAACTTATAATAAACTCAACCGAGCATCCAAGCGGTGCTCGGTTTTCTCATTTCGGTTTAGTTTGTATCAAACTACAGTTTATTGCTTTGCTTTGTTTCGTGCTGTATAATATAATCACGGTACCGAAATAAAAATAAGGAGTACTTATATGGAACTCGGCAAAAAAATAAAACAATTAAGATTAAACAAAGGCATAACTCAAGAAACTCTTGCAAATGCGTTAGGTGTCAGTTATCAGGCTGTTTCACGTTGGGAAAACGAAACAACAATGCCTGATATATCATTGCTTCCGCAAATATCAGTTTATTTTGGTGTAAGCATTGATGAGCTTTTTGAGTTTACTGAAGATTCCAGATATAAAAGAATTGAAAATATGCTCAATGAAAAGCAGTCGCTGGCTGATGCGGAATTTGAAAGCTCAAAAGAGTTTCTCGAAAAGCAAATCAACAAGGACAGCGATAATGTCAATGCGATTAAACTGCTTGCCTGGCTTTATTTTCACAGGTCGAAGTCGTCAAATCTGCGTGCAGTTGAATACGCAAAGAGAGCATTGCAGCTCGGAGATACAAGCAAAAGTATGAACAATATTCTGCGTGATGCTTACGGTTCACCCCATACAGACTGGAACTACCGCAACCGCCACGAGCTTGTAGAGTTTTATTATGAACACCTTAAAACGCATCCTAATGATTTGAGAGCATACAGATATTTGATCCCGGCGCTCATTGCAGACGGCAGAACAGACGAGGCGAGAAAATGTATCAATACAATCAGAAAACAAGAAAGGGAAGAACTGGTTTTTGTTTTTGATGCAATGATACTGCGCAGAGAGGGCAAAGAAAATGAGCTCAGTTTGTTGTTGAACGCAATGATTGAAAAATTTAATGACAGCTGGTATACTTGGGCGATAGTCGCAGATTTTGAAGCAGATGATTGCAATTATGAAAAAGCGATAGCGTGCTATGAAAAATCTTTTTCACTTCAGCCGAAACCACGATATACAGATTCGCTTATAGCGATTGCTCATATTTATGAAATTGAACACAGATACGAAGATGCAATTTCAACCTATAACGAAATAATTGAACTTCTGAAAACAGATTGGAGCGTAACATTCGGCGCAACGGTAAATATGTATCAGCAAAAAATCGACGAGCTCTCAAATAAAAAGTAAGCACGTCTTCCGTCTTGGGCTCCTTTGACGAAGGACTGAGGATTGGAAAAGATAAACAGGCCGCCGAGGTCATTGCCGATTACGAAATCAAGTGTAATCCTAAAATGAAAAATAAATCAGTTTTGCTTGACAGACCCTTTTAGGAAATTTGAACAAAAAAACTGACTTTTGCATATAAATAATTAAGCTTGATTTTTTCCTAAAATCCTTGACTTATCAGGTGCGTAGTGATAGTATAACTTTCGGCTTTTTATAATTTTAAGAAGGTGTTATTATGCAAATATTACTTTGCCTGTCAATCGCTTTGTTTGCAGGTCTTATGCTTTCCCGACTTGCCAAGGTGCTCAAGCTCCCTGCAGTTACGGCTTATCTTGTGGCAGGTATTCTCGTCGGCCCTTATCTTTTGGGCTCGTTCGGTGTCAAGGGTCTCGGCTTTATCAGTATGGAAGATATTGAGTCCTACGGAATTATCTGTGACGTAGCTCTGGGCTTCATTGCTTTTTCAATCGGTAATGAATTCCGCCTTGCTCAGTTAAAGCAAATCGGTAAGTAGGCTACCGTTATCGGTATTATTCAGGCTGTTTTCACCACAATTGTTGTTGATGCCGCGTTAATCGGCCTCCACTTCATTATTCCCGATAAGCTTCCGCTTCCTGCGGCAATCATTCTCGGCGCTGTGGCTTCCGCAACTGCTCCTGCGGCAACGCTTATGGTTGTGCGCCAATATAAGGCGGAAGGCCCCGTTACCAAAATTCTTTTGCCAATCGTTGCTCTTGACGATGCCGTGGGTCTTATCCTTTTTGCTGTTTCCTTCGGCGTTGCCAAAGCCCTTATGGACGGACATCTCGACATTATTTCCGTTGTTGTTGAGCCTGTGCTTGAGGTTGTGCTTTCAATTGCTCTGGGTGCCGTTATGGGCTTCCTGTTCAGCTTTTTTGAAAGATTTTTCCACTCCCGTTCAAAGCGACTTGCAATGAGTGTTACTTTTGTGTTCCTTACGGTTGCTATTTCAATGCTTCAGTTTGAAATCGGCGGAGTTCATATTGCTTTTTCATCACTTCTTGTTTGTATGATGCTGGGCACCGTTTTCTGCAATGTGTGCGATTTTTCCGAAGAGCTTATGGACAGAATCGACCGTTGGACAGCTCCGTTGTTTGTGCTTTTCTTCGTTATCAGCGGTGCAGAGCTTGAGCTTTCTATTTTCAAGGATGCCACCATCGTTTTAATCGGTGTTGTATATATCGTTTTCCGTTGTCTCGGCAAATATTTCGGCGCATCTTCAAGCTCAAAGCTTATGAAGTGTGACCCCAGCATCGTAAAATATCTCGGTATCACTCTGTTCCCCCAGGCAGGCGTTGCCCTTGGTATGGCTATCAAGGCTCAGACAATCGGTGAAGAAGGCGTGATTGTTGCAAACATCGTTCTTTTCTCAGTTCTTGTGTATGAGCTTGTTGGTCCGTACCTTACAAAAATATCTCTCACCAAAGCAGGCGAAATCCAGCCCGAAGGAAAGATCAGCGCAAGAGATATGGCAAAAAAATCATAATTTTTCAACCGACCTGAAACCAAGGTCGGTTGATTTTTTAGTGTTGGTATGATATGATTGATGCAACATACTGAAAGTGGTGATTGTATGAAAAAGACTTTGTGTATATTTTTGTCTTTGCTTATGATTTTTTTCTGTGTTGCTGTGGGAGCGGTTGCTCAGGGCAGCGGCTATCTTCTCATAACCGACTTTGTTGCGGTAAATTCAGGCAAGGATGTTGCCTATGAAATTCAAAGCGTTATTGACTCAAACCCCAACCGCACAATATTTTTCCCTGACGGCGAATATCTTGTAAGCCACCCTGTTTACACTCCTGCAAATCCCGGAACAAGCGTATCCCTGAAGCTTGCTGACTTTGCGGTAATCAAGGCAACAGGGGAATGGACAAAGGGCGAAGCCATTATTCAGCTCGGAGGAAAAGACCCTGCCAACGACACTCACCACAACGGCAGCAACTATTCCCTCGAAGGCGGAATTATAGACGGTAACGGTGTTGCCAACGGAATTTCAATCAACGGCGGCCGTGAAACTGCCGTGCGCAATACTTCAATCAAGCACACTGTTGTGGGTCTTACCGTAAAATACGGTGTCAATGCCGGCTCGTCAGATGCCGACATAACAGGCATCAATATCATCGGCACAGGCGGAACAGATTCAACGGGTATTGTTCTTGAAGGCTTTGATAACACTCTGACCAACATCCGCATAGGCAATGTTTTCACAGGTGTTCACGTAAAATCCTCGGGAAATGTTCTTCGCAACATTCATCCGCTTTATTATTCGGATTATACCGATTTTCAGAACTCCTGCGGCTTCCTCGTTGAGAGTGCAAACAACTGGTTTGATTATTGCTACAGTGACCAGTTTGCAATCGGCTTCAGAACAACCGGCTACGGCCATAACTATTTCCACAATTGCTTCTGCTATTGGTATTCACCCAACGGCGGCACACACACCGCCTTCAAGGCTGATAAGGGCTTTAACTCAACTATTACCAATTTCAAAGCAGGCTTTAAGAGCGAAACCGAAAAGAATATAGTTCTTTCGGTGGGAGCGCTGGACGGCGAAGGCAGCATCGAAAACCTCGAAGCCGACAACGTAAAGCCCGGCGATAATACATATAAATTCTATCTGAAGGATGCTACTGTTTTCGGCAGAATAATCGGACTATTTTCATTGATTTTTGACTTGATTGCAAACTTATTCAAATAAAAAAGAGACCTGTGAGCTTCAAACTCACAGGTCATTTTTTATGCTTTTGTATAATTAAGCCACAAAACAGAGTCGTCATACTCTTTTATTTCTTTCAGATTGAAGCCGGAAATGTCCGCATTTTCAAACAGCGGCTTACCGTCACCTTGTGAAACAACGGGG
>JAGBHX010000089.1 GCA_017935265.1 Clostridia bacterium
CGTTTGAAGCACATACGAGCTTTTTGATGGGCACACCCATTTCTCTTGCATAATAAGCGGCAAGGATGTTGCCGAAGTTACCTGTGGGAACAACAACGTTAATTTCGTCACCAAGCTTGATTTTGCCCTTTTCGAGCATATCACAGTAGGCTGAAACGTAATATACAATCTGAGGAACAAGTCTGCCCCAGTTGATTGAATTGGCTGAGGAGAACATCATACCCATTGAATCAAGCTTCTCGGCAACGGCTTTATCGGTAAAGATCTTTTTAACGCCGCTCTGTGCATCGTCAAAGTTACCCTCAATAGCGCAAACACTGACATTAGCGCCCTCCTGGGTTGTCATCTGAAGCTTCTGCATGGGGCTTACACCGTCTTCGGGATAGAAAACGAGAATTCTTGTGCCGGGAACATCCTTGAAGCCTTCAAGTGCGGCCTTACCTGTGTCGCCTGATGTTGCAACAAGAATAACGATTTCCTTATCGGGAGCTGACTTTGAAGAAGCCACGGTAAGAAGATAAGGAAGAAGCTGGAGAGCCATATCCTTAAATGCACAGGTAGGACCCTTCCAAAGCTCAAGAATTTCAGCCTTTTCGTTAAGTGTATAGAGCGGTGCAACCTTTTTGTCACTGAATCTGCCTTCGGCATATGCACCGTTTACGCAGTAATCAAGCTCTTCTTCGCTGAAATCAGTGAGATAGAGAGAAAGAATTGCCTTTGCTCTTTCAATGTAACTGCAGTTTACAAGGCGCTGAATGTCGTCAAGAGAAATCTTAGGAATTTCAACAGGAACAAACAATCCGCCTTCTTTTGATATACCGTGAGCAATAGCCTGAGCTGACTCAACTCTTATGCTTTTGTCGCGGGTACTTGTGTATAACATCGTACATTCTCCTTTGAGTTAATACTGTTAAATTCGCAATAGATTATATCACACTTTGTCAATAGTGTAAATGCTAAAACGCATTTTCCGTGTGCTTTAGCTGAAGCATGTTATAGCTTTCGTCAAGAATAATTTCAATAACATCAAATCTCGTTTCAATTTCACTGCCGATTTTTTTCATAAAAAGCCCTGCGGTGGCTCTTATTCGGCTTTGCTTGGCTTCGTCTACCGCTTCAATGGGAGAATACATAGGGTTAGCTCCCCTCGTTTTGACTTCAACGAAGCACATAACATTGCCCTTGTGAGCAATTATATCAATTTCGCCCACCCGTCTGCGGTAGTTGCCAGTTATAATTCTGTAGCCATTATCACGCAGAAACCTTGCGGCATAAAGCTCGCCCCACAGACCTGATTTATTTATCTGCATTACTTTTCACCTGTAATCTTTTTAAGAAAGCTTCTGCGGTGAACGGGACTTATGCCATACTTTTCAAGCATTTCATAGTGAAGCTTTGTGCCGTATCCCTTATGCTTTGGAAATTCATATTCGGGGTACTGCTCACTGATTTCAAGCATAAACCTGTCCCTTGTCACCTTGGCAAGCACAGACGCCGCCGCGATGGAAGCCGACAGCGCATCGCCCTTGATTACCGTTCTTGTGGGAACACCCAGTTTCGGGTCACGGTTGCCGTCAACAAGCACAAAATCAGGCTTAACATCAAGACCTTCAACAGCTCTCTTCATGGCAAGAAAGGTTGCCTGCAAAATATTGATTTCATCAATTTCTTTTTCATCGGCCATTGCAATTGAATAAGCTACCGCTTTTTCTTTGATTACATCATAAAGTGCTTCACGCTTTTTTTCTGTAAGCTTTTTGGAATCGTTAAGACCGTCGATTATAAGTCCGTCAGGCAGAATAACCGCCGCGGCGCAAACAGGACCTGCAAGAGGGCCTCTGCCTGCTTCGTCAACTCCGCAAACCACCGAAAAGCCCTCAGCTTTTGCCTCATTTTCAAATTTGTGCCAATCTGTTTCGATAATTTCTTTTTTCATTTTGTCACTTCCTCGGCGGCAATTCCATTGTAATTTTACCGAGCCTTCCGCCACGGTATTCATCAAGGAGCATAACCGATGCCCTCTCGGTGTCAATTTCTCCGCCGCTTATGAGCATACCTCTTTTCCTGCCGATTGCTTCGAGAACCTCGTAGCCCTCCAGAGCAGAAAGGTCAACGCCGTTTAATTTATATCTTTCAACAAGCCTGTCGGCATAATCTTCCTTTAATACTTCAAGAAGACGGACAGCCATTGTTTCGCTGTCAAGAACCGAATCCTTAACCGAGCCGATAAAAGCAAGTCTGTCGCCAACCTTCGGGTCATCAAATTTAGGCCACAGAACGCCGGGAGTATCGAGAAGCTCAACTCCGTTGCCGATGTTGAACCACTGATTGTGTCTTGTTACACCGGGCTTATCGGCAACTGCGGCTCTGTTTTTGCCTGCCATCTTGTTAATGAAAGAGGATTTACCTGTGTTGGGAATGCCCACTACCATCACGCGAAGGCTTTTTCCGCCCATTCCTTTTTCTTCATTGGCTTTGATTTTTTCTTTGAGCACTTCTCTTACCAACGGGCGGTAAGCGTTTAGTCCTTTGCCGGAACGGCAATCCACGGGCAAGGCAGAAAAACCTTCATTTTCAAAATACTTCACCCATTTTGCGGTTGCTTTTTCGTCGGCAACGTCACACTTGTTGAGCAAAATAATTCTCGGCTTGCCTGCAGTAATCTGTTCAATTTCGGGGTTACGGCTGGAAAGAGGCATTCTTGCATCAAGAAGTTCCGTTACGGCATCCACCATTGAAAGGCTTTCTTTAATAAGACGCCTTGTTTTTGCCATATGCCCCGGGAACCATTGTACCGTCTGTTTTTGAAAATCACTCATAATATCACCTTAGGGTGACAGATAAACTCCGTCACCCTTACTCAAAATATGTAAACTGATCAAAGGGCAGAACTCTGAAAAGAACCTTGCCTATAACATAACGCTCATCAATCATACCGATAGCTGATGAGCGGCTGTCAGTGGAATCGTTTCGGTTGTCACCCATTGCAAAAATGCAGCCTTCAGGAACGGTTACGGGGAACTGCACATCCTGCTGAGTGGTGGTGCGCTCGGCAATATAATCCTCTTCAAGAAGCTTGCCGTCAACAAAGACATCGCCTGTTTCAAAATCAATGTCAACCTTCTGACCGCCTGTTGCAATCACACGCTTGACAATAGGCTCGTTAAAAGCATTTGGCTGAGTGCTTATGATAATGTCACCGTATTCATAGCCCTTCGGGTTGATTGCTCTGACAAGAAGCCAGTCATTTTCATAAAGTGTGGGATTCATCGAGTCACCCACAACACCCACAAACCTTACAAAAAAGGTGAACACAACCATTATCACAATAAGTGCAGAGCACACTATTGAAACAAAATCATACAAAAAGGGCTGTTTATATTCCCTGCGATTCTGCTGTTCTTCGTTCATTTAAAGGACCTCTTATTCTTCTCCAAAATAATCTTCGTTAAAGACCTTGATTTCATCAACAGGCAAAATTCTCACAAATGCCTTGCCGAGAATATATCTCTCGTCAATAGGACCGATTCGCGATGAACGGCTGTCGAGAGAGTCGTTTCGGTTATCACCCATTGCAAAAACGCAACCCTCAGGCACGTGATACGGAAAAGTTACGTCATAAGAAAGTTCGGTCGGTTCAAATATGTACGGCTCGTCAAGAAGCTCGCCGTTGACCCTTACCTCGTGGGTATCAAAATCAATGTCGATTGTTTCTCCCCCGAGGGCAACAATTCTTTTAACAAGGGGCTCGTTTCTGTCATTAGGCTGAGTGATGATGATAATATCACCGCGCTCATATTCACTCTTTGAAGAAACAAGCAGCCAGTCGCCGTTGGAAAGTGTGGGCACCATTGAACTGCCGACAACACTTACCGCGCGGAAGAAAAACGTGAATATAATAAAAATAATAACAAGTGCTGCAAGAATTGACCCTGCCATATCATAAGCCTGAAACCATTTCTTACGCTTGGATTCTGCCTGTTCAGGAGTTAATCCGCCCGGATAATATTTAATTTTTGAAGTTTCTGTATGTCTGTAATTAAACAAAGCGGTTACCTCCATAAAAAAGATAGGGTATGCGACACTCCGCATACCCTCAATGGTACGACCTGAGCGTACCTTCAGCCCTTTTGAATTAGCCGAGCTTCTGCTTAACTTTAGCAGCTTTGCCGACTCTGTCACGCAGATAGTAGAGCTTGCTTCTGCGAACTTTACCTGTTCTGATGAGTTCAACGCTGTCAACGTTAGGTGAATGAACAGGGAATACTCTTTCAACACCTACACCGTATGAAACACGACGAACGGTAAATGTTTCGGAAACACCTGCGCCCTTGCGAGCGATTACTGTACCTTCGAAAGCCTGGAGTCTTTCTCTTTCGCCTTCACGAATTCTAACCTGAATTCTAACGGTGTTACCTACTTTGATTGCCTCAGATACGTCAGCCTTGAGGCTGTCCTGAGCGATGAGTTTAAGTGCGTCCATAATAGACCTCCCGATAATTTCAGGCGTTCATACCGCATACACGGCAGAGGACCGTCCGCTTTAATGTTGGGCATTAAATCCCCACTTGTAATCAAGCGGATACAAATGCTGAAATATTTTATCACAAGAAGTCAGAAAATGCAAGCATTTTTTTCGTTTTCTAACAAAAACTTTTTCCGCTTGCGGTCAGCAAGTCTTCACGCACTATATATTGTTGTTTTGAGGGTATCTGTATATTCTTTTCAAGGGTTTCAATAAGCAAAGCAGGGTTAAGATTAACCGAATTACCTGCCGCGAGATTGAGCGAGAGAAAAACTCTGCTTCCGTCAAGAGTCAAAGCTTTGTCAAAAATCTGCTCTATGAGATTAACCTGCTTGAGCACCTTGCGGCGACCTTTTTTACCCATTTTTTTCTGCCACAAGCTCATTGCCGTCAAGCAAAGCCATTGCGCTGTAATAAAAATTCTCGGCTTCGTCGCTGTTTTCAAAATCGAGAGTAACGCCGTATTTTGCGCTGACAATTTCATTGGGACTGAAAACAGGGTCGGCCACGCTCACAACTCCGATGTCCTCGGGCATAACGGCTCTGAGGCTTTCTTCAACCTGAGCGTTTGTCATATCGCCCTCAATTCTGATGTCCATATATTCGCATTCACTGCTCTGACCCAGAGAAAGGGGCAACGCAAATGCAATATACGGATGGGGGTTAAAGCCTTCGGTGTACCACATAGGGAGCTTCGCACGGCGCACGGCTCTTGTCATAAGGCGGTTGATGTCAAGGTGTGATATATAAATCATTCTGCCTGTTTTTGAAAATCTGATTCTAACACATCGCATGGCACTCACCTCCGTTGAGCTTGTTTGCACCGCAGCCTGCACATTTTTCACGGCAGTTCTGAGTGGTTTCACTTCTGTGAGCTTTTTCGTTTTCTTTTATGAGGAACTTCTTACTCACACCGTAATCAAGATGGTCCCAGGGAAGAATTTCATCAAAGCTTCTTCGGCGGTTTGCATAAAAAGAGGGGTCAATTCCGCACTCTTCAAAGGCTTCCGTCCACTTTGAAAAATCAAACTGATCATCCCAACCGTCAAAGCGGCAGCCCTTTTTCCACGCAAGCTCCATAACCTTGGAAAGTCGGCGGTCGCCGCGGGCAAACACGCCCTCCAAAAAGCTTGTCGGAGTCAGGTGGGTACTGATATTTATTTTCTTGGTGGTCACGCTTTCACGAAGATGCTTCTGCTTTTCTTCAAGCTGTTCCATTGTGTCCTGAGGCTCCCACTGGAAAGGAGTGAAGGGCTTTGGCACAAATGAAGAAGCGCTGATGTTAACCGTAACGCCCTTACCCTTGGGTCGGTCGGGATTAGAATAAAAAGCATTCACAACCTTCTGACCAAGCTCGGCAATGCCTGCCACGTCATCAAGGGTTTCGGTGGGCAGTCCGAGCATAAAGTAAAGCTTAACGCCTGTCCAACCGCCGTTGAAGGCTTTGGTTACGGTGGTCATAACCTCTTCTTCGGTTACGTTTTTATTGATTGCATCACGAAGACGCTGTGTGCCTGCTTCGGGGGCAAAGGTGAGTCCGGCACGTCTTACCGCAGTGAGCTTTTGCATAAGCTCATCAGAAAAATTATCAACTCTGAGCGACGGCAAAGCAACGTTGATTTTATCATCAATCGTCCAACTCAGCAGTTTATCCAGAAGCGGCTCAATCTGTGTGTAGTCGCTGGTACTCAGGGAGCAAAGTGAAATTTCATCATAGCCCGAGGTTTCACAAAGGCATTTGCTCTGGCTTTCAACCACATCGGCACTTTTTTCACGGATTGGACGGTAAATAAATCCTGCCTGGCAGAAGCGGCAGCCACGGATACATCCGCGGAAGATTTCTGCAGTTACTCTGTCGTGAACAATTTCAATGCTCGGCACGATAAAAGCTTTGGGATAAAAAGCCTTGTCCAAATCCTTAACAACTCTTTTAACCGCTTTTTGCGGTGCGGTGTGTTTTGGGGTTACACTTTTGATTGTGTTGTCGTCGTTATATTCAACATCATAAAGAGACGGCACATAGAAGCCGTCAATTTTTGCAACCTCACAAAGGAACTCAAGCTTTGATGAGCCCTTCTGCTTGTGCTCTTTGAGCAAATCCAAAAGCTCGTTGGTGGTTTCTTCGCCCTCACCGAGCATAATAACGTCAATGAAATCTGCAATAGGCTCGGCATTGCACACGCAAGGTCCGCCTGCCACCACCAAGGGAGTGAGGCTTTCACGATCTTTGGAATAAAGAGGAACCTGTGCCAAATCAAGCATATTGAGCACATTGGAAAAGCTCAGCTCATACTGAAGCGTGAAGCCGATCATATCAAAATCCTTGACGGGGTCGCCGCTTTCAAGAGCGTAAAGAGGAATGTTGTTTTCTCTCATCTGCTCTTCCATATCCACCCACGGAGCAAACACACGTTCACACCATGCATCCTCACGCTCATTGACAAGAGAATAGAGGATTTTCATTCCAAGGTGCGACATTCCGATTTCGTATGTATCGGGGAAGCAGAACGCATAGCGCAAGTCCACCTTGTTTTTGTCTTTTATAACGCTGTTAAGCTCGCCGCCGACATATCTGCCCGGCTTCTGAACCTTCAGCAAAATATTTTCTACCTTCTGCGGAATCATAAAACTGTCCTTTACTGTTTTAGTTTTTTATCAAATTTACTCGGCTCCCCTTGTCAGGGGAGCTGTCGCGAAGCGACTGAGGGGTAGTCTGCTTGGAGTATCTTTCCCTCCGTCTTTTGCGACCCGAAATCCACCTCCCTCGTCAGAGGGAGGCAAGAAAAACTTTCATCATAACGCAACTAAATCCGCATTAAATCTTCCATTCTGCTTAAAGATACCCAAAGGCAATGTTTCTGAATCATTACC